>NZ_JBFUGX010000340.1:0-4504 GCF_056402675.1 Polaromonas sp. P3_C2
ATCCTCAATGCGCATTGACTGATCCATCCATCGGCCCACCTCTGGAGACCCGGCCTTGAACGCAAACTCCCCCTTCCCGATACCCGCTCAGATTCCCGTGCTGCCCAAGGGCTCCGCACCCTTGCTGTGCGTTGACGTAGGCGGAACCAAGGTGGCCGTCAGCGTGGCCGATGAGCAAGGCGTGCGGGGCCGGGTGACCGAAGCCACCGTTAAACAGGGCAGCCGCGACKCCCTGGGCCAGCAGGTTCTGGCGTTGATGGCACGCAGCTGCGCCGAGGCGGGCATCGATCCCTCAGCCGTTTCGGCAGTGGGCGTCGCATCGTGCGGACCGTTTGCGCTGCACGACGGCCTGATCGAGCTGACAACCCCCAACATCTGCGGCGGCATGGCCGGCAAGGCGCGTGGCCTGCCCAACGACTGGCTCAGCGTGCCGCTGGAAGCACCGCTGCGCCAGGCCTTTCCCAACGTACGCGTAGAAAACGACGGCATCGCCGCACTCGAGGCCGAGCGCCGCTGGGGCGCCCTGCAGGGTCTGGAGCACTGCGCTTATGTGACCTGGAGCACCGGCGTCGGTGTTGGCCTGTGTGTTGATGGCCGGGTGCTGCACGGCAAGCACGGTAATGCGGGCCACGCCGGCCACATGTTTGTGAGCGACAGCCATGACGCACTGTGCGGCTGCGGCAATATCGGCGACCTGGAAGCCTTGGTGGCCGGCAATGCGATAGAGCGGCGGTTTGCCGGCGCGGGCCACGCCGGCGCGATCAACCTCTTTGCCGCCGCGCGCGCGGGCGATGCCAGCGCAACGGTGATGGTCGACGAGCTTTGCCGGGTGATGGGTCGCGCCCTTTACAACCTTGTGGTCACGCTGGATCTCCAGCGCATCAGCCTCGGAGGGAGCGTGTTCCTGAATCACCACGACTATCTTTTGCCGCGCCTTCGGGCCCAGATACAGGGCAAGCTGCCGGCCCTCACGGATGGCGTTGAACTGGTGACGGCCGGGCTGGGCGAACGGGTCGGGGATTTTGCAGCTTTGGCACTGGTGAGTTGACGCGACTGCCGGCAGAAAAAACTAGCCCTGCCCCGAAGCCTCGGTCGCTTCAGCCTTCTTCACCACCCTCACCTGCGGCGACAGCTGCCAGAAAATCCCCGCTGATGCCAGCGTGATCAGCCCCATCGCGGCGAACGTCGCCTGGAAGGAGTGCAGCGTCTGCACGGCCTCGCCGGCACCAAAGAAGCCCGTGAAAGCGGCCAGCACCGCGCCCGCTGCGGCCACGCCCATGCTCATCGCCAGCATCTGCACCATCGACAGCAAACTGTTGCCGCTGCTGGCCATGCTGCTGTCCAGGTCGCGCAGGGTCACGGTGTTCATCGCAGTGAATTGCATCGAGTTGACCGCGCCAAAACATGCCAGCTGGAGGATGTGCAGCCACAGCGGCTGCGCCGGTGTCACGAAAGCAAAACTCGCCATCGTCAGGCCCACCATCGCGGTGTTCGTCACAAGCACCCTGCGATAGCCGTAGCGAGTGATCAGCGGTGTGGTGAAGCGCTTGACCAGCATGCTCGCCACGGCAACCGGCACCATCATCATCCCCGCCTGCAACGGCGAATAGTCCAGGCTGACCTGCAGCAGGAGTGGCACCAGGAAAGGCATGCACGAGCTGCCCAGGCGTGAGAACAAATTGCCCAGCAGTCCGATGCTGAGCGTGGGAATCGAGAACAGCCGCGGCGAAAACAGCGGGTCAGGGCGTTTGGCGGCATGCAGCCAGTACGCGGTAAGGCTGGCCATGCCGAACACCAGCAGCACCAGCACGCTGGCCTGTTTCAGGCCCAGGCCCGACAGCCCGTCCACCGCCAGCGACACGGCCACCATGCCGAAGGCCAGCAAAAGGTAGCCCGGCAGGTCGAAACGCGGCATTTGAAGCCGCGGGTTGTCCTCCATGTAGAAAAGCGTCGCCACGCAGCCCAGTACCCCCACCGGAATGTTGATGAGGAACACCCAGTGCCAGGAAGCCACCTGGACCAGCCAGCCGCCCAGCGTGGGCCCGATCAGCGGGCCAACCAGGCCCGGAACGGCAATGAAGCTCATGGCCTGCAAAAAGCGCTCGCGCGGAAAGGCGCGCAGCACGGCCAGCCGGCCCACCGGCAGCAGCAGCGCCCCGCCCATCCCCTGCACCACCCGCGCCGCCACCAGCTGCATCAGGTTGCCGGACAGCGCGCAGGCGATGGAGCCAATGACGAACAGCGAGATCGCCCCCACATACACCCGCCGCGTGCCAAAGCGGTCGGCGATCCAGCCGGACGCGGGGATCAGCATGGCCATGGTGAGGGAATAGGCCACCACCACCGACTGCATGCGCAAAGGGCTTTCGCCAAAGCTGCGGGCCATGGCCGGCAAGGTGGTGTTGACGATGGTGGCGTCCAGCGTCTGCATGAAAAAGCCGATAGCTACCAGCCAAAGCAGCATGCGCAATGATTTTTCTTCTGCCTGCATGGATAAGAGATGCGAAAGTGCGAACTTGGTTCACCGCATGGGAAATCAAGAAGACAAGAGGATGGCCGGACAGCAAAAAGCCGCCCCGAAGGCGGCTTTTAAAGCGAAAGCGTTGAGTTCCGCCTCAGGCCGAGAAGCTGGATCCGCAGCCGCAGGTGCTGGTGGCGTTGGGGTTCTTGATGACGAATTGCGCGCCTTCAAGGTCGTCCTTGTAGTCGATTTCGGCGCCCACAAGATACTGGTAGCTCATGGCGTCGATCAGCAGGGACACGCCATTTTTGGTCATGGTGGTGTCGTCTTCGTTGGTGATTTCATCGAAGGTGAAACCGTACTGGAAACCGGAGCAGCCCCCGCCCTGCACAAAGACGCGCAGCTTCAGATCCGGGTTGCCTTCTTCGGCGATCAGCTCAGCCACTTTGGACGCGGCGCTGTCGGTGAAGACAAAGGGCGCGGGCATTTCGGTCTGGATATTTTCGGCAACGGCACTCATGGGGACTCCAATACATAAAGCGAATCAGGGTTCGCGATTCGAGGCTTTCAAGCCTCTGGCGACACTTATGGCAAATAGTACAGCAATTCAATCAACCATAACGCCCATGCGTGTTAGGCCCGGCGGTCTATTTGTGAGCGCTTACTCGCCCAATTCACCCCCACCAATCAGATGTTGTTGGCGGCCAGTTTGAGCGTGGGTTTTTCTTCTAGTTCCGCGTGGCTTGTAGCRCGCAACTGTCCGAAGATGACGGCGCCCTGGTGCATTTCAAGCGCCTTGTAAGACACGTCGCCCTCGATTTTGGCTTTGGGCTGCAATTCAAGCAGCTCGGATGCGTGGACAGGGCCCATCACCCGGCCATTGATGATCACATGGTCGGCATGAATATGGCCGGTCACGGTGGCGGACTCGCTGATCACCAGAATGCTGGAGCTGCCTTCGGCGGCGCGGATGTCGCCGATCACTTCACCGTCGATCCGCAGGCCGTCGGTGAATTTCAGGTTGCCCTCAATGCAGCTGCCTTGGGCGATCAGGCTTTTGATGGGCGGCTGCTTCTTTTTTCCAAACATACAAAGGTTCCTGTGCTGGGGTGGCGGTGGAAGGGGAAATCGGGGAGAAATTCTCAAAGCTTGAAGGTCTGGGCAGATCTGACCGCTGTCCCCTCAATGACTTTAGCTGTAACTGTTTGTACCATGGCTTGGGGGGGCAAGTCGAGGACACCTTCCACACGAAGGTACTGTTTGAACTGTAAAGTTTGCGGTCCGCCGGGCAAAGTCATCGTCCAGGGTTTTCCGTCCTGCGTGCCATGAACCGTCAGGTCAAGTTTCCCGTTGAAATTAGGCGCACCTTTGACGGGCTGGATCACCAGGACCTGCCATTTGAGCTGGGTTCCCGACAATACCTCGGCCTGCAGGCTGCGGATGGCGACAACCTCGGCGCTGCCAGCCGGCAAAAGCTTCTGAAAAAATCCCAGGTCGTCGCGCAGGCTGCGGTTGTCGCTCTCCAGCTGCCGGATCTGGCTCATCATCTTTTCCTGCACCGCTTTTTCGGCCGTGAGCAGGCTGCCTGAAGTATTGGCAATCGATTGCGCCCTGTCGCGGTCTGCACGCAAAGTGACCACTTCCTGACGCAACACGCTGATCTCTTCCCTGGCATCGGTATCCACGCCCGCAATCCCCTTGCCGAACTCGAAGGCCCAGAGGGCGACCGCTGCGGAAAACCCCAGCATCAGGGCACCGGCGATCCACCGCAAGGGCCAGGGGAGCGAGCTGCGCACCGACATGCGCGGGGAGCTGATCGTCAGCCGGCGGCGAAACAGGCGAAATTTCAAATCGGGGACCCTGCAGTTTTCGGTTCGAGGAGCTGCATTGTGCACGCAGACATCCGCTGAACCGCCCGATTCAGCCGTAAAGCCGGGTAAGGCTTTGCATCAGGAAAACTAAACGCTTACAAAGCATTGACAGGACGTTGCGGTCGCCACACAAATGCTTCGGCCATGAAAAAAGCCGCCGGGTAAACCAGGC
>NZ_JBFUGX010000341.1:0-4496 GCF_056402675.1 Polaromonas sp. P3_C2
GTGCTGGGCCACCGCGGCATGACGCTGGGCAGCATCCTGCTGGGCCTGGCCGTGGTGGCCGCCCTGTTTGCGCCCTGGCTCAGCCCGCATGACCCGTATGCGCAGGACGTGACCCAGCGCCTGATCCCGCCGTTCTGGCACGACAAGGGCAGCTGGGAGCACGTCTTCGGCACCGACAAGCTCGGCCGCGATTACCTGAGCCGCCTTTTGTACGGCGCCCGCGTATCGCTGGGCATCGGGCTGGTCGCGGCGCTGGTGTCCGGGCTGATCGGCACCACCATGGGCGTGCTGGCGGGCTATTTCGGCGGCCGCACCGACGCCGTGGTCAGCTACATCATCACCACCCGGCTGGCCATGCCGGTGGTGCTGGTGGCACTGGCAACCGCTTCCCTCATCGGCGGTTCACTGCAGGTGGTCATCATCCTGCTGGGCCTGTTGCTGTGGGACCGCTTTGCCATCGTCACGCGCTCGGCCACGCAGCAGCTGCGCGACGCCGAATTCATCTCCGCCGCCAAGGCGCTCGGCGCGTCCACGCCCTACATCCTGGTGCGCGAACTGCTGCCCAACCTGATGGGCCCGCTGACCGTGGTGGCCACGCTCGAGATGGCGCACGCGATCCTGCTGGAGTCCACCCTCTCCTTCCTGGGCCTGGGCGTGCAGCCGCCCACGCCCTCATGGGGGCTGATGGTGGCCGAAGGCAAGGCCTACATGTTCTTCCAGCCCTGGGTGATCCTGGTGCCCGGCGTGGTGCTGGCCCTGCTGGTGCTGGCCATCAACCTGGTGGGTGACGGCCTGCGTGACCTGACCGCGCCCGACGGCCGCAACTGAAAGGGAACCTCCATGGAAATTTTGCTGGACGTGAAAAACCTGCGCGTCGACCTGCCGACACCGGGCGGCATGCTGCACGCCGTGCGTGGCATCGACTTCCAGGTGCGGCGCGGGGAAATGCTGTGCCTGGTCGGCGAGTCCGGCTGCGGCAAGTCGATGACGTCGCTTGCGCTGATGGGCCTGCTGCCGCGCAAGGCGGTGCGCAGCGCCGACCACATTCGCTTTGACGGCGTGGACCTGCAGGGCTTGCCCGAGCGGGAAATGTCCGCGCTGCGCGGCTCGCGCATGGCGATGATTTTCCAGGAGCCGATGACGGCGCTGAACCCGTCGTACACGCTGGGCGACCAGCTGTGCGAGGCGCTGCGCGCGCACCGCAAGGTCAGCATGGCCCAGGCGCGTGAGCGTGCGCTGTACCTGCTCGAACGCGCGGGCGTTCCGCAGGCCGCCGACCGTTTGCGGCAGTACCCGCACCAGCTCTCGGGCGGCCTGCGCCAGCGCGTGGTGATTGCCATGGCCCTGATGTGCGAGCCGGACCTGATCATTGCCGACGAGCCCACCACCGCGCTGGACGTCACCATCCAGGCGCAGATCCTTAGGCTGATCCGTGAGCTGCAAAAGGAGTTCGGCACCGCGGTGGTCTTCATCACCCACGACCTGGGCGTGGTGGCGCGCATCGCCGACCGCGTGGCCGTGATGTATGCGGGCGAGGTGGTGGAAACCGCGCCGGTGGCCGAGCTGTTCGCCCACCCCGCCCATCCCTACACCCGCGGGCTGCTCAACTGCATTCCGGTACGCGGCAAAACCCTGCCCGGCAGCCGCCTGCAGGCCATCCCGGGCGTGGTGCCCAGCCTCGTGGGCAAGGTGGAGGGCTGTGCCTTTGCCAACCGCTGCAGCCAGGTACAGGCAGGCTGCGCTGCCACCCCGCCCTATGTGGCGCTGGACGCGGAGCATGCCGTGCGCTGCGTCGCGGCTTCACCCTTGCTGGCGGAGGCCGCATGAACCCCACCACCCCTTTGGCAACGCCCCCGGGCGGCAGCGAAGACATTGCGCTGGAGCTGTGCGCGCTCAGCCGCGTCTTCAAACTCAAGCGCGGGCTGTTCACAGCGCCCGGTGAAATCAGGGCGGTAAATAACGTCTCGCTGCGCATTCGCAAGGGCGAAACCCTGGGCCTGGTCGGGGAGTCCGGCTGCGGCAAAAGCACCCTGGCCAAAATGCTGCTGGGCTTGCTGCCGCCCACCTCGGGCAATGTGCTGGTCAACGGCAAGGAAGTCGACAGCAGCCAGCGCCGCGCCCTGGCGCGCCACATCCAGCCCATCTTCCAGGACCCGTATTCGTCGCTGAACCCGCGCCGCACGGTGGCAGAGATCGTTCGTGTACCGCTGGCCCTGCACAAGGTGGGCACTGCGCAGGAACAGCAGCGCAAGGTGCGCGAGATGCTCGACCTGGTCGGCATGCCCGAGCGCACGCACAGCCAGTACCCCAACCAGCTTTCGGGCGGGCAGCGCCAGCGCGTGGCGATTGCGCGGGCGCTGGTGCTGCGACCCGACATCCTGATCTGCGACGAACCGACATCGGCGCTTGACGTGTCGGTGCAGGCGCAGATCCTCAACCTGCTGATGGACCTGAAGGCCGAGTTCGGGCTGACCTATTTCTTCATCAGCCACGACCTGGGCGTGGTCGAACACCTGGTGGACCGCGTGGCCGTGATGCACCGCGGCGCCATCGTTGAGCTGGGCACGCGCGAGCAGGTCTTTGCCCGGCCCGAGCACCCCTACACCCGCATGCTGCTGGCCTCTGCCCTCACGCCCGAGCCCGGGCTGGGTGTGCCGGACATTGCCGCCGAAGCCATCGGCTGACGTTTTACCTCTCCATTTCAACCGCGCAATTTCCCTTCAATTTCAAGGACCTCTCATGAGCCGTACCCAAGCCGTGGCCCAGACCCTCGCCTGTTTCGACGACGGGCGTTTCCAGCAAACGCTGGACCGCCGCGTTGCCTACAAAACCGAAAGCCAGGACGCCGCCAGCGGCCCCATCCTGCACGCCTACCTGCAGAACGAAATCACGCCCAAGCTCACGGAGCTGGGCTTTGCCTGCCGCATCGTCGACAACCCGGTGCCGGGCAAAAGCCCTTTCCTGCTGGCCGAGCGCATCGAGCCCGGCGCCGCTTTCACCGTGCTGACCTACGGCCACGGCGAYGTGGTGCGCGGCTACGACGCSCARTGGCGCGAMGGSYTGARCCCSTGGRAGATCGTSGTSGAMGGCAACCGCTGGTAYGGCCGCGGCACCGCCGACAACAAGGGGCAGCACACCATCAACCTGACCGCGCTCGAACAAGTGCTGGCCGTGCGCAGCGGGCGCCTGGGCTACAACGTGAAAATCATCCTGGAAATGGGTGAAGAAGACGGCTCGCCCGGCCTGAACGAAGTGTGTGCCCTGCACCGCGATGCGCTGGCGGCCGACCTGTTCCTCGCCTCCGACGGCCCGCGTGTGTCGGCTTCGCGCGCCACGCTGTTTCTCGGCTCGCGCGGCGTCTTCAACTTCGACCTGCACCTCAAGCTGCGCGACGGCGGCCACCATTCGGGCAACTGGGGCGGCCTTTTGCGCAACCCCGGCATCCGCCTGGCCCATGCGATTGCCAGCCTGGYGGACGCCCGCGGCCGCATCCTGGTGCCCGGCCTGCTGCCCACCGCCATTCCGGCCAGCGTGCGTACCGCGCTGCAGGACATCGAGGTCGGCGGCGGCCCGAACGATCCCGAGATCGATCCCGACTGGGGCGAGCCGGGCCTCTCGCCGGCCGAGCGCGTGATCGGCTGGAACAGCCTGGAGGTGCTGGCCTTTACCACCGGCAACCCGGCCATGCCGGTGCATGCCATTCCGGCCGAGGCGCGCGCGCACTGCCACATGCGTTATGTGGTGGGCAGCGACCCGGCGAATTTTCTGGCGCACATCCGCAAGCACCTGCTGGCCCACGGCTTTGACGATGTGGAAGTGCGCGGCACCGACATGAACATGGCCGCCACACGCCTCGACCCCGACAATGCCTGGGTGCGCTGGGGCATGGCGTCCATCGAACGCAGCACCGGCCGCCGCCCGGCCCTGTTGCCCAACCTCGGCGGCTCGCTGCCGAACGACGTGTTTTCTGAAACGCTGGGCCTGCCCACGCTGTGGGTGCCGCATTCCTACCCCGCTTGCTCCCAGCACGCGCCGAACGAACACATCCTGGTGGACACCACCCGCGAGTCGCTGCAGATCATGGCCGGCATGTTCTGGGACCTGGCCGAAGAAGGCGCCGGCGTGATGCAGGAATGCGCATGAGTACCGCGATGAATGCCGTGACGAACGACGTACAAGTGCCAGGCTGCGCCGCCACCGAATGGCTGGCCGGCCAGCGCCCCGCCATGCAGGCGGCCCTGGCCACGCTGGTCGACATCGACTCCAGCAGCCACGACAAGCCGGGCACCGACCGCGTGGCCCAGGCCATGGCGGGCTGGCTGCAAACCGCGGGCATCAGCGCCGAACACCGCGGTGATGTCGCCGAGGGCGACGTGCTGCTGGCCCGCCTGCCTGGCGCGCAAGCCGCGGCAGCGCCGGTGGTGTTGATGGGCCACCGCGACACCGTGTTCCCCACCGGCACCGTGGCCCAGCGGCCCTGGCGCGTGGACGGCGAG
>NZ_JBFUGX010000342.1:0-4486 GCF_056402675.1 Polaromonas sp. P3_C2
CCGCGTGACCTACGAAGGTGAAGACCTGTTCGGGGACGCCGGGCTGGGCGGCATTGAAGAATGCATCATCGCCGCCACTGAAGGCCTGGGCCAGGACGCCGTGGCCGCAGAAGTCGCCTTCAGGGGCATCATCAGCGGCACCTACCCGCTGGCGTCACTGGCGCTCATGTCGGCACAAATCGCCATTCATGCCTTGCAGACCACCGAGGCGGTTGAAGAAGTGAGCCGGTAGTACCGAGGCCCACAAAAGCCCTGGAGGTGGACTTTGCCGGGGAACTTTCGTTTGTGCGGTAGCGCACATACCGGAGGGCCGTTAGTGCCTATACTTCGAAGACGGTGCGAGATCTCTGCCAGAGGCCCAACTCGAAGCCAGATCCGCCCCGGAGTGTCTCGATGGCCCATTCTTCCAACCCCAAAGACAACGAGCTGCTTGCCGCATTGCCGGAAGCAGAGTGGCAGCGCTGGCTGCCGCAACTGGAATGGGTCGACATGCCGCTGGGTCAGGTGCTTTATGAGTCGGGCACCACGCTGGACCATGTGTACTTTCCCACCACGGCCATCGTCTCGCTGCTTTATGTGATGGAAAACGGCTCTTCGGCCGAGATTGCAGTCGTCGGCCATGAAGGTGTCGTGGGCATTTCCCTCTTCATGGGCGGGGAGTCCACACCCAGCCGCGCCGTCGTGCAAAGCGCCGGCCAGGGTTTTCGCCTCAAGGCACAGGCCATCAAGGACGAGTTCAAGCGCGCGCCGGTGCTGCACCTGCTGCTGCGCTACACCCAGGCACTGATCACGCAGATGGCACAAACCGCGGTGTGCAACCGCCACCATTCGCTCGACCAGCAGCTGTGCCGCTGGCTGCTCCTCAGCCTTGACCGGTTGCAGAGCAATGAGCTGGTGATGACGCAGGAGCTGATCGCCAACATGCTGGGCGTGCGCCGCGAAGGCGTGACCGAAGGCGCGACCAAGCTGCAAAACCTCGGGCTGATCCGCTATTCGCGCGGCCGCATCACAGTGTTGGACCGCCCGGGCCTGGAGCAGCGCACCTGTGAGTGTTATGCCGTGGTCAAGAAAGAATACGACCGCTTGCTTCCCGAAAAACTCGCCTCCTAGCATTCCGGTGTGCGGCCTGTTGTGTGCTGTGTGCGCTGGCACACGGTGGCGTTGGCGACACGTCGTGCATACTGAGGCACCGAATTGAACTGACGACAGTAGCGCGGCCTTGTCCATGACCCGGCACTCCCCGGGGTCCGCCTACACCGGAGAGCCGCTTTGGCCCCTGTCGAAAACCACCTCATTGAGCTTCTCCCTCGCAAGGATCGCCTGCGCCTGCTCGCCGTCTGCGAGCCCGTCGAGCTGTCGCTAGCTGAAGTGCTGTGCGAACCCGGCAAACCCACACGTTACGTCTATTTCCCGGTCGAAAGCTTCATTTCCCTTGTGGCCCTGGTGGAAGGCAGCCCGGGGGTGGAGGTTGGCATGGTGGGGCGTGAAGGCATGCTGGGTGCGCAACTGGTGCTGGGCGTTGTCACCGCGCCGGTGCATGCGGTAGTGCAGGGCGCGGGGGCGTCCTGGCGGATCAGCACCGCCGTTTTCCGGCGCGAGCTGGCGCGCAGTGCTTCGTTGCAACGCGGCCTGAACCGCTACCTTTATGTCTTGATGGCGCAGCAGTCCGCATCAGCCGCCTGCCTTCGTTTTCACCTGACGAGCCAGCGCCTGGCCCGATGGCTGCTGATGAGTCAGGACCGCGCGCATTCCGACAATTTTCATGTGACGCACGAATTTCTGGCCTACATGCTGGGCATGCGCCGCGTCGGCATCACGTCGGCCGCCAGCGCGCTGCAGCGCGGTGGATTGATCGAATACCACCGTGGTGAATTGAAGGTTCTTGACCGCGGCGGCCTGGAAGCCGCGGCATGCAGCTGTTACGCGGCTGACCGGAAAACCTATACCCAATTGCTGCATTGAGGGGCGGCTTTGGGATGGCGGGGGCCTGTCTGTCAGGCAAAAGCATCGGTTTACCTGTTTCAGCTCAACTGCGGCCCGCGACACGGCCTGAAAACCTTTTGCGGCCGATGTGCGTTACCGCACGGACGGATCGCCTAGGGCCGCCTAGAAAGGAGCGTACGGCGATATTGCGAACCTTTGAAGGCGCAGCGCCCAACCGCTGTTGCAGCGCCATGCAACTCCTTTAGCGAGGGTTCTGAAATGATCCGGCTTGCTTCCTCACCCCCTCCCAATATCAGGCTGCTGGCGCGCTCGGCGCTGACCATGCTGAGCTCTCCTGAACTCATGAAGGAGTCCCGATGCGAGCTGCCCGCCACCAGTGCCGCTGCGCTGGATGTTCTGCGCGACTGGGCCAAAGGAGGCGGCGAGGGCGCTGACGACGCCCATCTCGCCTCGCTTCCCGAGCGGCAGCTCGAAGCGCTCACACCCGACCACCCGCTGGACATCGCGATCGCCGACTGGGACGCGCTGTTTGGCGCCGTCAAGGCCAGGCTCATGCTCAGCGTCGGTGAAAAACTCGCAGCAGCACCCAACTCGCAGGTCGGCGAGGCCGCGGAGCTGGTCCAGTCCACCGTGTTGGAGTGTGTGGGCGCCTTGCACCAGCTTCACCTGGCACTGACGCAGGAGCGCGGGCAGCGTGCTCATCCGGCAGTTCCAGGCGCGCAGGCCACCCAGCCTATGGCGCCAGGTTAACGCCGGGTTAGCGCCGGGCTAACTTCTCTGCCTGCTTTTTGGGATGTCCGTGAAGCCGTCAGGCCGGCTTTGACGCAACCGGCACGGGCTGAAAAGTTTCCAGGTGGGCGATGATCAGATCGGTCACCTCCATCCCGCTCAACGAACTCAAMGCAAAAAACGCCACAGAGTCGGCATGGCCGGCCCGGGGATCGTAGTACTGCGACGGCACCTGCCGCAAATAACGCGCACGCGGCCTGCTGCCCTGTACGTCATACACCAGGGCGTCGTCGGCAATTCCTACTTGCAGCCCGTGAAGCGGGCCTCCTATGCAGGTCATCAGCATTGCATGGTTGTCTCCGTCAATGGACTGTATACGGATGGGGTGGCTGTGGCTATGGGCCGTCTGGCCTAGTGGTGGCTTTGTCGGCTGGATGGGCGGTGGCAAACCTAAAATGGTTCTGGCAGCCCAAGGCCGCATGTTCTTTGGGTCTTCCATGGCGAATTCCGGCCCAACCTTCAATCCATGAAACCCTATTCCATTCTCTTTGTCTGCATGGGCAACATCTGCCGCAGCCCCACAGCCCATGGCGTGTTCCAGCAGAAAGTCATGGATCGCGGGCTTGCCCATCAGATCCAGGTTGATTCAGCCGGCACGCACAACTACCACCCCGGCAACCCACCCGATGAGCGCTCGCAAGCCTACGCCGTCAAGCGCGGTTATGACCTATCCGGCCTCAGGGCCCGGCAGATTTCGGATTCAGATTTTGAGCGCCACGACTTGATTCTGGCCATGGACTGGGACAACCTGGCCTTGATTCAGGAGGAATGTCCCGCCGAACATCTCGGCAAGGTACGCAGGCTCACGGAGTTCTGTTTGAGGCATGACAGCCCGGTGGTGCCTGATCCTTACTACGGTGGCAAGGATGAGTTTGAGCATGTGCTGGATTTGGTTGAGGATGCTTGTGAAGGGCTGCTTCGGTATGTTGAAGGTCAGCTGAAGCTGGCGAATTGAGCGTGCGGTGGCTACTTTCATGTCGTTGCTCTTAGCCGGTTACGCCATGGTGCTTCTTTTGATAAAGATGTAACTTGTATTTGAAAAGGCGTTTCGATGTCCACCGAGTGCCCCAATATCTCCCAAACACTTGTCATCGGGGATGATCCAATCCTGCTCGCGGAGGTCTCTTGCGTGTTGGCAAAGCAGGGCTCTTATCTCCCAATTTTGGAGGGGCCACGTATGACTCGACCAGACGCAGATGGCGAGATAGTGCGTCGGAACAATGTGGCGGCCCGACTGCAACCGACTCGTATTGTTTTGGCAGGGCTCAGTGCCGAAGCATGCGATCAATTTGTTGGGCGATTTCCTGCTAAAAAGACGCTGAAAATCTCTTCTCTCGGAGAGTTGATCGCCGCAKGTGTTGTTAATGCTGTAGCTAAAAATCAAACCTTTACCTGGGGTCGGAACAACATTGGCGTAGGACTCTTGCTCGCACTACGGGCAAAAAAACTCATTACCTTCACTGATGATTCAACGCCCCAAAGTGTGGTCGCATCTCAATCCGGACATCTTGTGGTTTGTGAACAGGGTGACCAGTTGGCTCAAGTTATTGCTGCCAACTACGCGTTTTCCCTTGGCGCTGGTTTCTGCCTTATTCCCGAAATGAGCGAGGAAGAAACTGACGTCATTCTCGATCAGCTCTATGGGCTGTATGACCATCATGAAGAATCACCAACTGATGTTCTACAGGCGGTGCGTCAATCGCTGCGGTCTCACGCCGCAAATGTTTCTCTTGCTGGTATTCGCTCAATTACC
>NZ_JBFUGX010000343.1:0-4464 GCF_056402675.1 Polaromonas sp. P3_C2
GCTGATCATGGACGTCACACTGGACCGCATGAAGGCCGGCATTTTTAAATTTAAAGGGGTCACCAGGGTAGGTGAGACCATTGCCTGTGAAGCCGAATTGATGTGCACCATGCGCACGATCGCGTGAATGGGCCCCACGCTTTTCGCTTCGCGTAATTCGCTGCCCCCCGAGAGGGCTGCTGCGCCTGCGGTCTGGCGGAGCCAGTCCCGCGGCCCCGGTGTGAAGGGGGACTTGCCCATACGGCTTTTGGCCGACCTATTCGCTGAACAGTTGATTTCGTCATGACGGCTATACATTCCACTGCACTTATTGATCCGCAAGCCCAGCTCCATGAGTCGGTGAGCGTCGGTCCCTATACGGTCATTGGTCCGCACGTGAAGATTGGTGCCGGCACCACCGYGGGCGCCCACTGCGTGATCGAAGGACACACCACCATAGGCCGTGACAACCGGATTTTCCAGTTCAATTCACTGGGTGCAATTCCGCAGGATAAAAAGTATGCGGGTGAACCTTGTGAACTGGTGATCGGCCACCGCAACACCATTCGCGAGTTCTGCACCTTCAACATCGGCTCGCCGGGCGACACTGGCGTGACCCGTGTGGGGGATGACAACTGGCTCATGGCCTATGTGCATCTGGCGCACGACTGCGTGGTGGGCAACAACACCATTTTTGCCAACAACACCCAACTGGGTGGCCATGTGCATGTCGGCGACTGGGTGATTCTGGGCGGCTTCACCGTCGCGCACCAGTTCGTGAAAATCGGTGCCCACAGCTTCACCGCCATGTGCTCGCTGCTGTTTGCCGATTTACCGCCTTTTGTCATGGCGCAGGGACAACCGGCCGAGGCGCGCTCCATGAATTTTGAAGGGCTGCGGCGACGGGGCTTTTCACCGGAGCGAATTTCCGCTGTCAAGGCCATGCACAAAGCGCTGTACCGTGACGACCTGACCCTGGATGTATCGCGCGAGCGCATTGCCGCTCTGACGGAAAAGTACCCAGATGCCGCGCCTGATGTGCAGATGATGCTTTCATTTCTGGAACAAACCTCGCCGCAGCGCGGCATTGTCCGGTAAGACCTATGTCGTTGATGGAGCCAAGCCCTCTGCCAGCCCGTAGAGAGGCAGGCCTCCCCGTTGCGGACTCCCTGAGAGCCCGTTCCCCTTGCGTGGCGATGGTCGCGGGCGAAACCTCTGGAGATTTGCTCGCCGGCCTGCTGCTCGATGGTTTCAAGGCCCGCTGGCCGGCACTGACGTCAAACGGTATCGGCGGCTCACAGATGGCAAGCCGCGGTTTTAACGCCTGGTGGCCCAGTGAAAAGCTGGCGGTACGCGGGTATGTTGAGGTATTGCGGCATTACCGCGAGATCGTCGGCATACGCGAACAACTGAAGCAACGCCTGCTGGATCAGCGCCCAGACCTTTTCCTTGGCATTGATGCACCCGACTTCAATCTTGACCTGGAGGCGGCGCTCAAGGTCCAAGGCATCAAGACCGTGCATTTTGTCAGCCCCGCCATCTGGGCCTGGCGTGCCGACCGTGTTGAAAAGATACGGCGCAGTGTGGACCACGTGCTGTGCATCTTTCCTTTTGAGCCTGCGCTGCTGGCTGCTCATGGCATTGCCGCGACCTATGTGGGGCACCCGCTGGCCAATGTCATTCCCCTGCAGCCTGACCGCGCAGCGGCCCGGCGCAAGCTGGGTTTGCAGGATGAAGACACCGTGGTGGCCATTCTTCCCGGTAGCCGGAAATCCGAAATCCAGTACCTCGCGCAACGATTCTTTAAGGCTGCAGCCCTTATTCAACATGCGCAACCAGCTATCAAATTTATAGTGCCGGCCATTCCCGCGCTGAAGGGCGTGATTGAGCGCCATGCGGACGTGGAAGGAATGAAACCCCATCTGCAGATCATCGAGGGCCAGTCCCACAGCGCGCTGGCGGCATGTGATGTAACGCTGATAGCGAGTGGCACCGCCACGCTGGAGGCGGCGCTTTTCAAGCGGCCCATGGTGATCGCCTACAACATGAACTGGCTGTCATGGCAAATCATGCGGCGCAAGAAATTGCAGCCATGGGTGGGCCTGCCCAATATCCTCTGCCGGGAGTTTGTCGTTCCGGAGCTGCTGCAGGACGCGGCCACGCCTGAGGCGCTGGCAGCGGAAGTGCTGAAATGGGTTGACGCAAAGTCTTCGGCACCTGACAAAATAGCGGCTGTAGAACAACGATTTACCGCGCTGCATGCGGAACTGCAGCGGGACACTTCAAAACTGGCGACAGATGCGATCCAGCAAATTCTTGAAAGCTGAGCAAACACCCTTGTCATGGGATACGCCTGGCCTTGTGGCTGGCGTGGACGAAGCTGGCCGGGGACCATTGATGGGCCCGGTGGTCGCGGCCGCCGTCATTCTTGATGAGCTCAATCCCATTCAGGGGCTGGYCGACTCCAAGAAGCTCACGGCCTTGCGCCGCGAAAAACTCTATGACGAAATCCGCGCCAAGGCACTGTGCTGCTCGATTGCGCTGGCAACCGCCGAGGAGATCGACAGCATCAACATCCTGCAGGCTACTTTACTGGCCATGCGGCGCGCGGTGGAAGGCCTGCGCCTCAAGCCCAACAAGGTGCTGGTCGACGGCAACCGGCTGCCAACACTGGTGATCCTGTCCGAGGCCATTGTGGGTGGTGACGCGCTGGTGCCTTCGATTTCCGCAGCGTCGATTCTGGCCAAGGTTTACCGCGACCGTTGGTGCGCGGAGTTCCATCTTGAGTATCCCCAGTACGGGTTTGCCGACCATAAAGGGTACGGCACGGCCGAACATCTGGCTGCGTTGCGCGAACACGGCGCCTGTCCCCAGCATCGCAGGTCCTTTGCGCCGGTGGCTGAGGTCTTGCGGTGAGTTCCGGCTTCTCCGGATCCTCCGGCTCCGCCACGTACATCACTTCGCGCGACAACCCCCTGATCAAGGACCTGCGCAAGCTCTCGCAGGACAGCACCGCGTACCGCAAACAGGGGCGCGTCTGGCTGGAGGGGGACCATTTATGCCGTGCAGCGCTGGCGCGCGGCCTGCAGCCTGCCATCGCCGTTTTTTGTGAATCATTTTGGTCTGCAAGCCAATCTGAATGGGCGCAAGCAGCTATCAAAAACATAGTAATTTCCGATGCACTGCTGCCGGAAATCAGCGGCCTGGAGTCACCCGCTCGCATGGGTTTTGTGCTGGATTTGCCGGCGCCCGCCAGCCCGCAACCCCATGCAGCCTCGGTCATCCTGGACCGTGTGCAGGATGCCGGCAACGTGGGCTCCATCCTGCGCAGCGCAGCGGCCTTTGGCTTTGGCCAGGTTCTTGCCCTCAGGGGTACGGCGGCGCTCTGGTCGCCCAAAGTGCTGCGTGCCGGTATGGGTGCCCACTTTGCACTGCAACTGGTGGAAGGCCTGGAGCCCGAGGCTCTGGCAGCATTGACCGTGCCCATCGTTGTCACCAGCTCGCACCAAGGCAGCTTTTTGCATCAGCAGAAGTTGCCTGTGCCGTGTGCATGGGCCATGGGCCACGAAGGGCAGGGCGTTAGCGACGACCTCATGAGCCGGGCGGCGCTCAAGATCCGCATCGACCAACCGGGGGGCGAGGAGTCGCTTAATGTGGCAGCCGCGGCCGCAATTTGCCTGTACGCAAGTTCGCTGAAGATATAGACCCACCCCCGTCCAGGCTCACTGCGTGTAGCCCGTTCCCCCCTTCCGGGGGGCGGCGCCTGGGGCTGGCAAAGCCGAACCCGCGGCCCCCACTGGTGAAATACTCCCCTGCATTCGCCCTGAATCTTCAAGCCAGCATGAGCCGCGGAACCGGCTCTGCCGGGCCGTAGGGCGGGCAGCCCCCTCGGGGGGCAGGGAGCTACACGAAGTGAGCGACCGTGGGGGCCACATCCCTAGGCTATAATCAAGGGCTTTTCAAAACACAGCTTCGCCCGAGCGCAGACAAAGCAAACACCCTCACAAAAGCAGCCAACTAAGGCAGCCAGCAAGAGTCTCCCTGAGACGTTTCTTGTGCACGCTTGGGCGAACCGTAACCAACTCGGAGAACCCAGTGCTTTTGTCTCTACAGGGATCACGCGAAAAATCCCCACACGCCATACTGGCGCTCGCAGACGGCACGGTCTTTATCGGCAATTCCATTGGAGCCGCAGGCTCCACAGTCGGCGAGGTGGTGTTCAACACCGCCATGACCGGCTATCAGGAAATCCTCACGGATCCGAGCTACTGCCAGCAGATCGTCACCCTCACGTACCCGCACATCGGCAACTACGGCATCAATGCCGAAGACGTCGAAGCTGAAAAAGTCCACGCGGCCGGCCTGATCATCAAGGACCTGCCGCTGCTGGCCTCGAATTTCCGCATGACCATGACCTTGTCCGAATACCTGGTCAAGGAAAACACGGTAGCCATCGCCGGCATAGACACCCGGCAGCTCACACGC
>NZ_JBFUGX010000344.1:0-4462 GCF_056402675.1 Polaromonas sp. P3_C2
CCGTTCACCAGCTTCATCGGATAGCGCAGGCGGTATTCGCCGTGGCCGTGCTCGCGCAGGGCAGCGCCCTTGGCGCAATGGGCCCCAAGGTTGATGGGCGAATCAAACACCGGCTCCTGGCGGACCCAGACGCCGTTCTCTACTACGGCGTCGACCGCACAGCCGACAGAGCAATGGCTGCAGACGGTGCGCTTGACTTCGATCTTTCCCGTGCCGTCGCCAGCGCCCGGTGTGGCGGCCTTGGCCTTTTTGACCAGGGTTAATTGCGTAGCGGCCAGGCCGACGCCGACACCCAGGCCGGAGCGGCGCAGGAAGGCGCGGCGGTCCATGGTGGGCAGCGCATTGGACAGGCCCCGCGACAGGCTTTGCACAAAGCGCGCGGAACCCGCGCGATGCACGGGATGGACATCAGAAGATTTTTTCGTGAGCAGCATGAAGCTCTCCGTAGAAGGTGAAATCGGGGGGGCCGGTCGGGCGGAACTGGAAGCCAGGGCTATCTAGATGCGGGTGGTCTTGTAGTAGCGCTTGACGTGTTCCGAGAGGCTGTAGCCGCCGCCTTTTTCAGGGGCCGGCTTGGGCTCTGGAAGCTCGGCTTGAAGCGCAGGTGCGCCGGGCAACGCGACGATGGCCGCGGCTGCCGCGCCTGTGGCGGCTGYGCCGAAAAAGAATCCCCTGCGTGAGGGTTTTGGCTGGCTGTCCTGCATGGTGATCTCCAGGGGAAGGCTTGCTGGCTATGTAACCGTTTGCATAGTACTGTAAGGCAGAGCGCTGCGCACCACAATGGTTAGCGCCGCTCAACGTCCAAGTCTAGGGAAAACGATAGGCGATCTTATTGTCAGACTCGGCGGCTCTGGCCGGCTGGCCATTCAAAAGCTGTCTCATTTTGAGAAAAAAAAGTTCATGCATCCCTCAGGCCAGCATGTCGAAGCCCTGCGCCTCAACGCTGATGAAGGTCTGGGTAAAGGCCGCGAGCGCGGCATAAAAACGCGCCTTGGGATGCGCCGTGATGGCATCGCACATCAGCGGCACCCAGGGCTGGACATGACGCGCGAAAAATTCTCGCTGGCGTGTCAAATTGGCTACCTCGACATCGTCGCCGGCGATCAGGTAGCGCATGACTTCGCACAGGTAGGCCACATGGTCTTCGGTCTCGGGCATGGTCTCGTCACGTGCCAGGCCTAACGCGGCGATGTCGGTGCGCAAGGCCGCCAACGGCTTCTCATTGAGGAAACCGCTGAGGTAGTGCGAACCAAAGAGGTACACCTCGGGTTTGCCGACGCCGCCGAACAGGGCGTCGTGTTCGCGAGTGATGTCGGCCAGGCTGTGTGCGCGGGCGGCTGCGACGAGTTCGCCCCACGAACTTTCGAGCAAGCCTCCTGCGGCGGGTGCCTCAGTCACGGCAACGCGGAGGTTTTCATGCAACTCTGCGGAGGGTGCCGAATAGTAAAGCGCGGCCAGCAAGCCATAGACTTCGGCCCGCGCGGTTTCTTCGTCCAGGGTAGAGGCGGTAAGTTGGGCTTGCGTCATGGTGGCGTCTGGTTCTTTGGGCTCACCGGATGTCGGTGATCTTGAGCTCGTTGTCGGCGGAATAAATGTCGATGACGCGGCAGTCACTGCACATCTTGAGGCGGTCGGCGGCCGCACCCTGGAACATCGCGTGCCCCGCGAGCTTGCCGAGCATGGACTCGATGGCCTTGAGCGTGCCGAAGGGTTTGCTGCAGCGTATGCACTGGTAGGGCTGGCTCTCGTTGAGCACGCGCGCCTCTTTGCGTAGCGGTGTGAGCAACAGGCGCGGCTGCAGCGTGATGGCATCCTCAGGGCATGTGGTGGCGCACAGGCCGCACTGCACGCAGTTTTTTTCGATGAACTTGAGCTGGGGGCGGTCCGGGTTGTCTTGCAGTGCGCTGGCGGGGCAGGCGCTCACGCAGCTCAGGCACAGCGTGCAGGTGTCGGCGTTGACGGTCAGGCTGCCGAAGGGCGAGYCTTTGGCGGGCAGCGCRATCGCCTCGGGCAAGGCGGCGGGCGCCTGGCCCATGAGGTGGTCCAGCGCCATGTCGAGCGTGCTGCGCTTTTCCTGCGCCACAGCAAAACGCGCCGCAGGGGCGGGCACTGTGGGACGGCCTCGCGCCAGCGCCTGAAGGCTGGCATCGAGCCCGGCCACGGCGTCAGCGCCTTCGCCGGCGTGCATCAGATGAAAGTGAACGCCCGCATAGCCCAGGCCATTGAGCAGAGTTTGCGCGACCCGCATTTGATCCGCCAGGCCTTCGAGGTAAGCAGGCGCCTCTTCGCGCGTCACCAGCACGGCGACCTGGGACGCACCAAAGGCAATGGCGCTGAGCCACAAATCCAGGCCCACGCTGGCCGTGTGCCACAACGCCTGCGGGATCACATTGGCCGGAACGCCCCGCACGGTTTTTTGCAGCCGCGCAGTGCGGCCCAGAGCCTCGACCGCCTGCTGGCCGCTGTCCTGGCTGTGAAACAGCAGCACCGGTTGCGTGCCGCCGGCTTTGGCATATGCCGACAGCAGGGTCTTGATGCGCACGCCCTGCTCACTGGCACGCGGGTAGGCGTAAGTGAGCGCCCCCGTCGGGCACACGGTGGTGCAGGCGCCGCAGCCCACGCAGAGATTGGGGTTGACGACGATCTGCTGCCTGCTTTTCTCGCTGCTAACGGCACCTGCCGAGCAAATGTCGATGCAGGCATTGCAGCCCACGGTTTCATTGCGGCTGTGGGCGCAGAGCTTTTGCTTGTAGGCGAAGAATTTGGGCTTTTCAAACTCGCCGACCATGTCGCGCAGCTTGACCACCGTGGCCAGCAGGCCGGGTGAGGCCAGGCCGGCGGATACATTCAGGGCAAAGTAGCCTTGGGGTGGCGCGTGCAGCGCGACCAGGGGTTTAGCAGCAAGGTCGAGCACCAGGTCAAACGCTTCCGCGAGTGTTTGCGATGCGCGGTTGAAGTCAATGGCACCGGCCACCTTGCATACGGCTACGCAATCACGGTGGGATGTGCATTTGGCTGCATCGACCTGGTAGCTCAGGTCGATGGCGCCTTCGGGGCACACGGCGACGCAGGCATTGCATCGTGTGCAAAGGTCCAGGTCGATAGCGTTGGTCTTGTCCCAGCTGGCCTCAAACGCACCCAGCCAGCCTTTGAGCGCGAGCCGCTCACCGCTGATCACAGGATATTTGCGTTCTTGCGAGGGAAACCCGGCCTGCGCCTGGGACGAAACGCCCTGGGCGAAGATGGTCACGTCCAGCGTGTCGGCCACAAGCGCCGCCACCTGCTCTGCCTGGTCGAGTGCGCCCACGATGAGCAGGCGCCCGGCGCTTTTGTAGGTGACGGTGGACACCGGTTCGGCGTCCGGCAGGTGGGCCGCGGCCAGCAGGGCCGCGATTTTCGGCGTGGCGCCGGCGGCGTCTTTGCTCCAGCCGCCGGTCTCGCGGATATTGACGAACTTCACCACCGAGGTGACGCCCTGGGTCTGCTCGCCCACTTCGGCAAACAGCCGCTTCTCCTGGGTGCAGGCTACGACAACATCGTCGCCGGACTGCGCGGCCTTCTGGAAGGCGCCCACCTCGCGGCGGCACAGCGCCGAATGCAGCGTCAGGGTCTCGTTAAGTGCCGTGCCCAGCGCCTGTGGCTGGAGCGGCATGGTCTGGTTGCAGTCGCAAATCAGTGTGGGCATGGTCTTCTTGGCTGGCACCGGCCGGGTCGGGCTGGGATTGGCTGGTTGATAAAGCGCCTGGCGTTTGCGAGGGGGCTATGTCCGGATTTTCATAGGACTGTGCCACGGTTTCGCCCGTGGGGTTATTGGCGCTTTCCCGTGGCAGGTTGACGGGGTCGTCTTGCGGGCCGGCAGCCTTCGCTTGGTCTTCGCCTGCCGCGTCCTCTGCGCTGCTTTTGTTTTTCTCTTTCTCCTTGTCCTCATCGTCATCAAAGAGATTGAGAAACTTCGCACTCGTCATCTGCCGCAGCATGCCCTCGGGGATGGGGTCGGACTTGGAGTAGTCATCGATGTAGATGTCCAGGCCGTCCATCACATTGAAATGCGGGTCGGCAAAGAGCTGCTTCATCGCCGCGTTGCGCACGTCGGGCGTCACATCGCCGGCCATAAAAGGCTTGAAGTCGGAATCTTTGGTGAGCAGCCTGGCGTCGGCCAGCGTGAGCGCTTTCTTTTCCGGCGGATTTTCCGGTGATTTTTGCRCCGGTTCCTGGGGTGTCTGGACTTGCAGGGCGGGCGCGTTGGCATCCGTTGCCGGTGGTGCAGCCACAACCGGTTCTTCCAGTGGTTTGCCCATCACAGCGTCGGCCTTGCGGCGGGACCATCGCCCCAAAAAGCCCTTCGGTTCGTCAGCCATGCTGGCCTCCGCCGGCTTTCTTTTCCGTGCTGACCCGCGCCGGATTACCGAAGCGGTCCGTCAGCGGCTTAAAGCTCTGCGGGCGCTGCCGGCGCTTGGCCTCC
>NZ_JBFUGX010000345.1:0-4459 GCF_056402675.1 Polaromonas sp. P3_C2
CGTCACGGTCTATACCGAAGGCACCGGCGTGATCTCCGACGAGAAACTCTCGGCTCTCGTCAATGAACACTTTGACTTGCGCCCCAAGGGCATCATCCAGATGCTGGACCTGCTGCGCCCCATCTACGAAAAGACGGCAGCCTATGGCCACTTCGGCCGCGACGAGCCGGAATTTACCTGGGAACGTACCGATAAAGCTGCTGCGCTGCGCGCTGCAGCCGGCCTGTAAGGCCGCCGGTCGGACAGCCCGGTATCAGTTCTTCAGCGCAGGCTCACTTCGCGCAGCGAAGTTAAGGGCCGAAGGCCTGCGCCGAAGCTAAACGACCGATAAAGCTGCTGCGCTTCGCGCTGCAGCCGGCCTGTAAGGCCCCGAACGAAGCGAGCTTGTGCGGCTTTCAGCGCAGGCTTGCTCGCGCTGCGAAGTTAAGGACCCAAGAGGTCCCTCCCCTCGCTAATCCAGAAGATCAACCCCGCGATTCAACCGCGCGTGTAGGGGCTTTTCCCGACATGCGGGGTATTGCCCAATTCTTCGGACGGCGCATTGTCGGCTTTGGGCTGCGCGATGGTCTTGTTGGTGCCCTCTCTGCCGTATTCCTCGGCAGATATGGCGTCAGGCTGTGCGGCTGACCCGTTCTTGCGGTCACGATCACTCTTTGGATCAATACGTTTTTTCAGGCCCATCTCGTGTCCTTCGTGTCGCTGAACGTCACGTAACAAAGCTGCCGGGATCCGCGGCGGGAAATGCGGATGCCGACATTGAGGGCATTCCCCCCCGGGAATCACGGGCAGCATGCGATACACCAAAACCGTTGCCGGTGACGATGAACGGCCAGGCACTGCGGAATTTCCCCGCTTCCATGGCGACTTCGCGCGCAGGCCGGGTTGCCCGGATTTCTGGTTCATGCAGGGGAAAGCTGTCTAGAAACATGGCGGCGCCAATGAAGGCTTTGAGTGGCTGGGTTTTGACTGTAGGTTCACACTCGGCCACAAAGCGTCAGCGGGATAGGAAATGCGTGTAGGACAAGCCCGAATCAGGCACCACTTTCTTGATTCGAGCTTTAATTCCCGGCTTTCCGGCCGCTGCTTTTTACCCGCATCAGGCAACGAGGCAGGACATCAGGCTTTCGTAATCCACCGGTTTGACCAGGTGGTGGTTAAACCCGGCCAGACTGGCAAGGGCTTTGTCTGTTGTCTGTCCCCAGCCAGTGAGTGCAATAAGGACCATACTTTCAGCGGCCGGCTGCTGGYGGATCAAGCGTGCTGCGTCGTACCCGTTCATGCCGGGCATTCCGATGTCCATAACGACAACGTCCGGCCTGTGGGCCTTGGCTGCAGCAACGGCGGCCACACCGTCATACGCCGTTGTCACTGCAAAACCATCCATGCCAAGCAAAGCGCCCAAGGTATTGGCCGCATCCACGTTGTCGTCCACCACCAGGATTTTTTTGGCATTTCCGGACCGGGCGGAGCCCGCCATTTGCACAGGCGATGCAGGCTGCCCGCCCTCCAGAACCACCGGCAGCGCCAGGACGAACTCACTGCCATGACCCAGGCCTTCACTGCTGGCGTGCAGAGTGCCGCCGTGCATCTCGGCAAACTGCCTGGCCAGGCTCAGACCGATTCCCAGACCGGTCGGCGCTTCGCCAGGCACGGGCGTCTGGGCAAACAGGTCAAAGATCTTTGCCAGAGAAGACGCCTCAAGCCCGATCCCGTTGTCGGCGACCCGGAAAGTCACCACAGGCCCCTCGACTTCCGCGCGCAGCACGATATGCCCGCCTGGATGCGTGAACTTGGCGGCGTTGACCAGAAGGTTGGCGACGCTTTGTACCAGGCGCGCGTGATCGGCATCCAGAAAATACGGTGCGTCCGGCTCCTGCACGTCCAGCCGGTGCTGCTTGCTTTCCATGGCGGAACCGGAAATCTCCACCGCATGGTTGATCACTGATTGCAGTGTGATCTGCCCCCTTTTCAGGGTGACCTTGCCGCTGGTGATGCGGGCCACGTCCAGCAGGTCATCCACCAATCGCGTCAGGTGAGCCACCTGGCGGTCCACGACATTGCGCAACTCCGTGATCTGGCCCGAATCCGGGTAAAGATGCCTGAGGATTCCCATGGACGTACGGATCGGCGCCAGCGGATTGCGCAGTTCATGCGCAAGCGTAGCCAGGAACTCGTCCTTGCGCTTGTCGGCATCGCGCACCTGGTATTGCCTTTCGCGGGCCCGCACGGCCGAACGGGTGGCGGTAATCAGGGCAATGGTGCGCACGGGCCGCTCCACCAGCGTGACGTTACCCAGATGCTCGACCGCCCGCTGCACATCCAGCGAATCGGCGCCGCTGCGTGTCAAAAGCAGGATGGGGATGTCCGACCAGGTGGGCTGTGAGGCCACGTATTCGGCCAGTGGCCGCATGGCGGCACCACTGACAACCTCTTCCACCAGCAAGAGGGCGCCGGCACCCAGCGGGAGTTGCGTCATAAGCTCATCGCTGTTTGCACACACAATGCTGTGGATACCCACGGACCGGAGCACTTTGGCAGTCAGCGCTGCGTCCCGCCCTGTAGGCGCACAAATGACGATTCGCCGCTCCACCTATCTCGCTCCGCGGGCGCCACCCACTTCAGGATCGTTACCGACATAAACCGGCACCCCCGTCAGGATGCCGCGGAAGCCGCGCAGAGGCGCACCTACGTGGATACCCTTGCGAGACATGGAGAATTCGCGGATGGTGCGCTCGTGCAGGCTGCCTCGCTTTTTGAACACCGATACGGCCTGCTTGACCTCGCCGTCATGCTCGAAATAGCGCAGCATGAGCACGTTGTCGGCCAGATAGCTGGCGTCCACCGCGGTGGACATCTGGCCGCCCAGCATGCCCTGCTGCACACCCACCAGGATGGTCACCACACCGCGCTGACCCAGGTACGTCAGCAGTTCGTGCAAATGCGTGGTAAGGAAGCGCTCATCCGGCATGGCGTTGAGGTAGCCGTTGATGCTGTCGATGACGACGACTTTGCAGCCGCGGTCGGCAGCCTGGCACACCACCGACGCGAACTCCCCGGGGGACAGTTCGGCCGGGTCGATCTGCTGAATGCTCAGCACACCCGCTTCATAGGGCTCGCGGATTTCCATCCCCAAGCCGTCCGCGCGGTTCAACAGGTTGTTGGCCGCCTCTTCAAACAGGAACATCGCGCTGGTCTGCCCGCGCTGCGCCGCGGCAGTGACAAACTGGGCCGCCAGCGACGACTTGCCGGTGCCGGGAGGCCCGGCGATGAGGGTGCTCGTGCCCTCTTCCAGGCCGCCGCCAAGGAGGGTATCGAGCTCGGTAAGGCCGCTTTTGAGCTGCTCGCGCTTGCCCATCACCCGCGACTCGGCCGCCACCAGGCGCGGGTACACGCACAGGCCCCCGTACTGGATGTCGTAGTCATGCAGGCCGCCGCGAAAGGCAATGCCGCGGTACTTCACCACGCGCACGCGGCGCCGCTCGGCCCCATAGTCC
The DNA here is from genome assembly GCF_056402675.1 of Polaromonas sp. P3_C2. NCBI lineage: Bacteria > Pseudomonadati > Pseudomonadota > Betaproteobacteria > Burkholderiales > Comamonadaceae > Polaromonas > Polaromonas sp. P3_C2. The sequence continues at coordinate 3,495 of NZ_JBFUGX010000345.1, forward strand.
TTCACGGACTGATCCAGCGTAATCACRCCATGGGCAATGGAGCGCACCTGAAGGTCTATGCCGGCGGCCGTGCGATCGTCGAGCAGCATCACGGTGCAGGACCGGCTGGCAAAGAATTGCTTGAGCGCCAGCACCTGGCGGCGATAGCGCAGCGGCGTATCGGCCAGCAATTGCAATTCGGAGAGGGAATCAATCACCACCCGGGTCGGTTTTCGCTCTTCAATCACGGACAGAATCATCTGTGTGGTGGTACCCATCTCCACCTCCGAAGGGTGGAACATGGTGTATTCGGCCTCCGGCATCAGCAGGTTTTCAGACGGCAGGACTTCATGAATGTGAATACCCTTCATGTTCCAGCCATGGGATTCGGCCACGCCGGTCAGCTCCGCGGCTGTTTCGGCCAGAGTGATGTACACAACGGACTCACCCTGCCGGGCGCCTTCCACCAGAAATTGCAGGCCGGTGGTGGTCTTGCCGGTGCCAGGCTCACCTTCGATCAGGTAGATCCGGTCCTTGATGAGGCCGCCTCCAAGGATGTTGTCCAGGCCTGGGATGCCGGTTGAAAGGAACTGAAGCTCGGTTGAGGTCTTTGTGGTCATGGTTACAGGGATGCGGTTGTGAGCCAACATGGCACGGAAAGAACAATCCGCAACACCCCGTTAAAGAACGAAGCGGCTTGTAACACCTGGATAAATAGTAGCCAGCAGCCTCCAAAATCCCCGGTTTGCGGAGCCTGAGTTGAGCGTAGGACGACACGCCGTCCCTTCGTCTCCCGTCAGCGTTTCTCCACTCGCTCCCCCTCCGGGATGCCGCCGGACGGCCAGGGTGGGAACCCGAGAATCGATCCGGGTCACAGCTAAAGCACCAAAACAGCGGTTTTCAGCGGCGCCACCTTGAAAACAGGCCTGATTGCCTCTATGATTAGCACTCGATGGTATTGAGTGCTAACAAAGCCCAGTCAATCC
>NZ_JBFUGX010000346.1:0-4455 GCF_056402675.1 Polaromonas sp. P3_C2
GGCAATGTCCATCACGGCCAGGGGCCCGCCACCGGCGCCGACGCTGCCGGCCACGCCCAGCAGCAGCGACTCGGCCAGCACCAGCTGCAGGCGTTCGCGGCCCGTGAGGCCCAGCACGCCCAGCAGCGCGAATTGCTGCGCGCGTTTGGCCACGCTCAGCGAGAGCACCGAAAACACCAGGAAGGCGCCTGTGAACAAGGCCACCAATGCCAGCACCGTCAGGTTGACGCGGTAGGCGCGCGACAGGTTGCTGACGCGTTCGGCCGCATCGCCCGGCGCCGTGGCGGTGATGTTGGACGGCAGCTGCAGCGACTCGATCACACGGCGCGCATCGGCGCCGGCGCTGAGCCTGAGGTCGATGCGCGAGAGTTGTCCGGCCTTGCCGAAGAGTTCTTGCGCGGCGGCAATGTCCATCACGGCCAGGGGCCCGCCACCGGCGCCGACGCTGCCGGCCACAGAAACCCTGCGCAGTTCAAGGCCGCTTTGCAGGCGCAACTCCGGCGAGTGCAATGCTTGCTGCGCGGCGGGGTTCAAGAACACCTTGCCAGGCGCAAACAGGGCGAAGCGTCCCGCGTCGGAAGACGGCACCGGCATCAGCGACGGCGCGATGGCGGCCACCGCCAGCGCGTCGATGCCGATGATGCGCAGCGGCAGGCGGCCGGTGGGGGAGGTGCCGTCCAGCGCATACGTGCTGATTTCAAGCACCGGGCTGGCCAGCGCGACTTGCGGATGGTTGGCCACGCGCGCGTACACCGCCTCGTCAAAGCTGCCCTGCACGGCACGCAGCTCCAGGTCGGGTTGACCGTTGACCGCGCGCACCGCCTGTGAGAACTCACTGAGTGCCGACGCATTGATGAGCTGTACTGAAAACGCCAGGGCCACGCCCAGCATCACGGCCACTACGGCGGCGGCGTTGCGCCAGGGGTGGTGTTGCAATTCCCGCCAGGAGAAGCTTGAGAGCAGGGCGCGCATGCGCTCATTGTGCCTTTCAGCGCCGCAGCGAAATCAGGCCCTGGGCAGATGAACGAACCCGCCATCTGTATCGGTACAGAATCAGGCTTTCTGGCTCTGTCGGGAAAACGCCTGGTCATTTAAGCTTGCGGTCTTCCGGATGCCCTGGACCCGGATCTTTCTGATTTCTCACCCGGAATGAAAGCGTATTCACCATGCAACTCCCTACCTACGACGACGTCACCGCCGCTGCCGCGCGGCTTGAAGGCCATGCGCACCGCACGCCCGTGTTGCGGTCCAGTACGGCCGATGCCCGCTGGGGCGCGAATTTCTTTTTCAAATGTGAAAACTTCCAGCGCATGGGCGCTTTCAAGTTTCGCGGCGCCTTCAATGCGCTGTCGAAGTTCGACGCGGCGCAGCGCCGGGCCGGTGCTATCGCGTTTTCGTCAGGCAACCATGCGCAGGCGATGGCGCTTTCGGCGAGGCTGCTCGGTATGCCCGTGGTCATCGTGATGCCCAAAGATGCACCCGCTGCCAAGCTGGCCGCCACGCAGGGCTATGGCGCGGAAGTGGTGCTGTACGACCGCTTCACCGAAGACCGCGAGGCCCTGACGAAACGGCTCGCCACCGAACGCGGCATGACCTTGATCCCGCCTTATGACCACCCCGACGTGATCGCCGGCCAGGGTACGGCAGCGAAAGAGCTGATCGAAGAAACCGGCCCGCTGGACCGTCTCTACATATGTCTGGGCGGCGGCGGGCTTACCAGCGGCTCGGCGCTTGCAGCCCGCGCCCTGTCGCCGCAGTGCAAGGTCTATGGTGTCGAGCCTGAAGCGGGGAACGACGGCCAGCAGTCGCTGCGCGCAGGCCGCATCGTGCATATTGAAACGCCAAAAACCATTGCCGACGGCGCACAAACCCAGTACCTGGGCGAGTACACCTTTGCCATCATCCGGCGCGATGTGGACGACATCCTCACGGTAAGCGATGCGCAGCTGGTCGAGTCCATGCGCTTTTTTGCCGAACGCATGAAGATGGTGGTGGAGCCGACAGGCTGCCTGGCGTTTGCCGGGGCATGCGCCGCGCTGCAGGCCAACCCTGCCGCACCGGGTGAAAAGGTGGGCGTCATCATCAGCGGCGGAAATGTTGATTTGAAGCGCTACGCGGAGTTGCTCGCCCAGGCCTGAGCAAGGGGGGGCAGCTTACGGAAGAATTCCGTCGGCGCTCAGATGCAGCCGGCGATCAGCGCGGGCGGCTGCGGCTTCCGAATGGGTGACCAGCACCAGCGAGGCGCCGTGTTCGCGGGTCTGGGCAATCAGCGCATCCATTACTTTGGCGGCCGTCGTTGGGTCCAGGTTGCCGGTGGGTTCATCGGCCAGCAGCAGGCTGGGCCGGTGTACCAGGGCACGGGCAATCGCCACGCGCTGCAGCTGGCCGCCGCTGAGTTGCTGGGGCAGCCGCCCGCCCATGCCCGACAGGCCGACCGCATCCAGCAGTGACTGCACGCGCGCGTCGTCCGGCTCGCCGAGCAGCAGCAATGGCAGGGCCACGTTCTGCGCGACATCCAGGTGCGGCAGCACATGAAAGGCCTGAAACACAAAACCCACATGGCGGCGGCGTAGCAGCGCACGCTCGTCGTCGGTCATGGTGCCCAGGTCCTGGCCGTTCAGCAGCACGGTGCCTTCGTCCCAGGTGTCGAGTCCGGCCATGCAGTTGAGCAGCGTTGATTTGCCGACGCCTGATTCGCCGATGATGGCGACGAACTCGCCGGGCTCAACATCCAGCGTGACATGGCTGAACACGGCGGTTGTGCCGTAGCGCTTGGCGAGGTTCCTGAGTTGAAGGCTCATGTCGTCTGCCCAACAGAAGCGTCAACCAGTGCAAGCACCTGCTGCAACGCATCGGCCGCATCGCAGGCCACGACCTGGCGCTGCGGCATGGAGCGCAGCCAGGTGATCTGGCGCTTGGCCAGCTGGCGCGTGGCGAAAATGCCTTTGTCGCGCAGCTCGGCCAGCGGGTAGTTGCCGTCCAGTGCTTCCCACGCCTGGCGGTAGCCGACGCAGCGCATCGAAGGCAAGTCGGGGTTGAGGTCGCCGCGTGCGCGCAGGGCTTTCACTTCGTCCATAAACCCGCCGGCCAGCATGGCGTCGAAGCGTTGGGCAATACGCTCGTGCAGCCAGCTGCGGTCTTGAGGTTCAAGGGAAATAAGGGCTGTAGCCATTGATGGCTGTGCGCCAGCAGCTATGGTTTTTGTAGCGTTTTGCTGGTGGAAGAACGACAGCGGCTGGCCTGACACGCGGAAAACCTCCAGCGCACGCGAAATGCGCTGCGAATCGTTCGGTGCGAGCCGGGCGGCGGTGACCGGGTCCACCCGGGCGAGTTCGGCATGCAGAGCCGGCCAGCCGTTGGCGGCTGCTTCGTCGGCTATCACGGCGCGCGCGGCGGGGTCGGCTTTGGGCATGTCGTCCAGCCCGTCGAACAGCGCCTTGAAGTACAGCATGGTGCCGCCCACCAGCAGCGGCAGTTTGCCGCGTCCGCGGATGTCTTCCATCAGCCGGTTGGCGTCGGCCACAAACTCGGCCGCGCTGTAGGCGTGCAGCGGGTCGCGGATGTCAATCAGGTGATGCGGCACAGCGGCCAGCTCGGCCGCTGTGGGCTTGGCAGTGCCGATGTCCATGCCGCGATAGACCAGTGCGGAATCGACGCTGATGATTTCCACCGCGTGGCGCTGTGCAATCGCCATGGCGGCGGCGGTTTTGCCGGAGGCCGTCGGTCCGGCCAGTGCGATGCCGCGCATGTCAGGCCCTGGCTGCGGCCTCATGGGCAGGCTCTCCGTATTTCTGGATCACGGTCCAGGCCGTGGCGGCGATCAGCGCGCTCCAGAACCAGACGCCGTTGGTCAGCGGCCGCACCGTGCCGTCCATGTGGGTTCCCAGCCAGCCGCCCATGCCGAAGGCCACGACCATCATGAGAAATCCGTTGAGGGCCGAGGCAGCGCCCGCCGCCTGGGGGAAGGGACTAACGGCGCCGCTCTGCCCGCAGGGCTGGTGCACGCCATGCCCCAGCATGAACAGGTAGTAGGGCAGCATGATGGCCCAGACGTTCTGGATGCCGGCCCAGGCCAGCACGCCCATCAGGGTTCCGCCGGCCAGTGTGAGGCACGCGGCCACGGCCACCGAGCGCCGCACGCCAAAGCGCGGCAGCAGCCGACGGCAGATGAAGGTGCCGGTGAGGTAGCAAAAACACATCGAAAACATGATGAGGCCGTAATGTGTTTTGGTCAGGCCCAGCACCTTGATAAACACGAACGACGAGGTGGCCAGAAAGGTGAAGAGGCCGCCGTAGGAGGCCGCGGTCAACACCGAAAACGCCAGGAACGTGGGGTTGCGAAGAATATGGACCCAGGTGCGCAGCAGTGTGGCCGGCTGCAGCGCACGCGGGTTTTTCTGTGCCAGGGTTTCTTCAAACCGCAGTGAGATGAGGGCCAGCGTGGCCGCGCCGAAC
>NZ_JBFUGX010000347.1:0-4441 GCF_056402675.1 Polaromonas sp. P3_C2
CCCTCACCCTAACCCTCTCCCAGGGGGAGAGGGAACAAAACGACACAACAACTTTCAATTTATCCAAAGGAAACACCATGAACAAACGCACCCTCATCCAGTCCGCCGTCGCACTCGCGCTGACCGCCTCCCTCTCCGGCGCCGTGCTGGCGCAAGACAAGCCGCTGAAGATCGGCGTCACCGCCGGCCCGCACGCGCAGATTTTTGAGCAGGTCAAAAAGATCGCCGAAAAAGACGGCCTGAAGATCCAGATCGTCGAGTTCAGCGACTACATCCAGCCCAACGCCGCGCTGGCCGCCGGCGACCTGGACGGCAACAGCTACCAGCACAAGCCTTTCCTCGACCAGCAGGTCAAGGACCGCGGCTACAAGATCGTCAACGTCGGCTACACCGTCAACTTCCCGATCGGCCTCTATTCCAAGAAGGTCAAGAGCCTGGCCGAGTTGAAGGAGGGCGCGCGCTTCGGCATTCCCAATGACCCGACCAACGGCGGCCGTGTGCTGCTGGTGCTACAGGACAAGGGTCTGATCAAGCTCAAGCCCGAAGCAGGCCTGAAGGCCACGCCGCTCGACGTGATCGAGAACCCGAAGAAGCTGAAGTTTGTGGAGCTCGACGCCGCCCAGCTGCCGCGTTCACTGGACGACCTGGACGCCTCGGCCGTCAACACCAACTACGCGCTCTCCGCCGGGCTGAACCCCAAGGACGCGATTGCTCAGGAAGCCGCCAAGTCACCGTATGTGAATCTGCTCGCCGTGCGTGAGCAAGACAAGGACAAGCCCTGGGTGGCCAAGCTGGTCAAGGCCTACCACTCGGAAGAAATCCGCAAGTACGTGCAGGCCGAGTTCAAGGGCGCTGTGCTTCCCGGGTTCTGATCGAAATCCGGACGGAGCCTGAAGCATGAGCCGGTTGCTGACCCTTCCCAATGCCGGCGCCTTGTCGATTCGCGCCAAGGCGCTGGTGTTCGAAGACCCCGGCTCGCTGGCCTTGCTGGAGCGCGTCGACCAGGTCGCGCCGACCGAAGCCACGGTCCTGATCATTGGCGAGACCGGTACCGGCAAGGAATTGCTGGCGCGCCGGATCCACCAGGGCAGCGGGCGCAGCGGGCCTTTTGTGGCGGTGAACTGCGGCGCTTTCAGCGAATCGCTGATCGATGCCGAACTGTTTGGCCATGAAACCGGCGCTTTCACCGGCGCTGCGCACGCCCGCGCCGGCTGGTTTGAGGCAGCCGACGGTGGCACGCTGTTCCTTGACGAAATTGGTGACCTGTCGCTGAGCCTGCAAGTCAAGTTGCTGCGCGTGCTGCAAGAGCGCCAGGTGGTGCGCATCGGTTCGCGCAAGCCGATTGCGCTGGACGTGCGCCTGATTGCGGCAACCAACGTCGACCTGCGCGACGCGGTGAACGCCAGCCACTTTCGCGCCGACCTTTACTACCGCCTGAGTGTTGCCACGCTGGAGCTGCGCCCGCTGTATGAGCGGCCCGGCGACATCCTGCCGCTGGCGCGACATTTCCTGGCGAGCTACGCCGCGCGCCTGGGCATCAAGGGTGCAAGCCTTTCGCCCGAGGCAGAGCAGGCCCTGCTGGCCCACGACTGGCCCGGCAATATCCGCGAGCTGGAAAACGTCATCCACTACGCGCTCATCGTGGCGCCGGCGGCAACGCTGCATGTCGCGGACCTGCAGGGCATTCACCGCTCTGCACGCATGGCGTCCCGCGCGGCCCCTGCCGCATTGCCGGCACCTGCTTCCGTAGCAGAGGTTTCAACAGAAGCGACGCAGGGTGCTGCACCCGACAGTTTGCGCGAGGTGCTGCTGCAACGCATGAACCAGGCCGAACCTGAACTGTTTGACACCGTCGAGGCCACCCTGGTGAAGACGGCGTTCGAGTTCTGCCATGGCAACCAGGTGCAGACAGCGCATCTGCTGGGCCTTTCGCGCAACGTGCTGCGCACCCTGCTCAAGCGCCATGGCTTGCTCGAACGGTCTGCACACGCCGGAGATGCTGAAGAGAGCAATTCCGCCTTCGTGTCGCTGTAGCCGAAAAGGCCATGCTGCATTCACAGCAGCTGTTGAACACTTTCCCGCACCGCGTCCTGCCCAGCTGCTTCGATCGCAGCAAGAGGGCGGAAAAACGCCTTCCAATGTCCGGTTTTCACTGGCACAAGTCATGCGTAGAAGCTTGTCAGCGTCATTTCTGTCGCCCGTTTTATCAACGACACAAGGAGCTTCTTCATGACAACATTGCCCGTGGATATTCACCCGGTCGCCGGCCGCATTGGCGCCGAGGTGCGCGGCCTGCGCCTGTCTGCCGACCTGCCAGGCGCCACCATCACTGCGCTGAACCAGGCGCTGCTCAAGCACAAGGTGCTGTTCTTTCGCGGCCAGCAGCATCTGGACGATGCATCGCAGGAGGCGTTTGCCAAACGCCTGGGCGAGCCGGTGCCGCACCCCACGGTGCCGGTGCGCCAGGGCACGGGTTTCATCCTTGAGCTGGACTCGGAACACGGCGGGCGTGCCAACTCCTGGCACACCGACGTGACCTTCGCCGTGGCCCCGCCCAAGATATCGGTGCTGCGCGGCGTGGTGATCCCACCCGCCGGCGGCGACACGGTGTGGGCCAACACGGCGCTGGCTTACCAGGGCCTGCCGCCCGCGCTGCGCGAGCTGGCCGAAAAGCTCTGGGTGATTCATGGCAACGATTACGACTACGCCGCCTCACGCAGCGAAGACGAAGTGTCGAGCGAAGGCCTGCGGCATTACCGCGAGGTTTTCACCCGCACATTGCATGAAGCCGAGCACCCGGTGGTGCGCGTACACCCCGAAACCCGCGAGCGCACACTGGTGCTCGGCCATTTCGCGAAAAAGCTGGTGGGTTATTCCAGCACCGATTCACAGCACCTGTTGTCGGTGCTGCAAAGCCATGTGACGCGTCTTGAGAACACCGTGCGCTGGCGCTGGATCCAGGGCGATGTGGTGATCTGGGACAACCGCGCCACGCAGCACTACGCCATCAACGACTACGGCGACCAGAAGCGCATCGTGCGCCGCGTCACGCTGGCCGGCGACGTGCCGATCAGCGTGGACGGCCGCCGCTCACGCGTGCATGGTGGCCAGGCGCAGCCACCGAAGGTCACCCAACCGGTGGTGCCTGCCGAGGCCGTGGCTGCCTGATGGATTGATCTTTCGTGTGGCATGGCCGTGCTGCCAGTGCGGCCGGCCATTTTTGCCGGCTTCGCGCCGGCTTTTTTGTGCTTTCGAGCAAAAAAATGGCCGTCTTGATGCATTTTGAGCAATAAAAATGGCCGCTAGGCCAATGAAAATGCGCGCCACCAGCTATCAAATAAATAGCATATGGTGGCGATGGGTTGAGGCTCAGGCTCTCTGCAGCAGGTGGTAGCTGTGGTCGTCCGAAGCGGTCGACTTGCGGCCACCGCCCCAGCCGACGGCTTTGCGGTAGCTGCCGAGCAGGGCGCCGTGGCGCAAGGCTTCTTCATTCACCTGCACGGACTCATCGGCGCTGGGAGCGACAAACAGCGCGTCTTCCGGGCAGTACAGCTCGCACATGAAACAGGTCTGGCAGTCACCCTGGCGCGCGATGACCGGTGGGCCGCCGGGCACGGCGTCGAACACGTTGGTGGGGCAGGCCGTCACGCAGATGTTGCAGCCGGTGCACTGCGAAGCGCTGATGAGCTCGATCATGCGACCACTTCCTGGCTGACCCGGATTTCGTCGAGCCCGTTGCTGATGAGGCGGTGCCGTTGCGTGGGGTCGGGCGCGGCGTGCTCCTGGCGCCGGTGCATGCCCCGCGTTTCGTTGCGGGCCAGGGCGCTGCGGTACATCCAGCGCGAATGGGCCAGCAGCGCGGCGGCTTCGCGTGTGCGAACCGCCTGTTGCCTGTCGGCCGGTGCGGCCTGGCGCAGGCGCAGCCACAACGCGTCGAGCCGCGACAGAGAATCTTCCAGCACGCCGCCGCTGCGGAACCAGTTGCGCTCATAAGGAAACACTTCGGCCTGCACGGCCCGGATCAGGACTTCGCTGTCGGTGTGTTCGCTGCCCGTGCCCTGCAGGCCCACGCCGCCGGCGCGCAGCACCGCGCGTGCGGCGCTATGCGGGTTTGAGCGCGCGAAACCCGCTGCACCCGCGCCGGCCCAGAACCCGGACGACAAGGCCCAGGCCGCGTTGTGGCTGCCGCCGCCGGTAAAGGCGCCGCAGATCAGCTCACGCGTGGCAGCATCACCGGCGGYATACAGGCCGGGCACAGAGGTTGCGCAGTCGCGGCCCGTAATGCGCAGGCCGCCGGTGCCGCGCACGGTGCCTTCCAGCCGCAAGGTCACGGGAAAGCGCTGGGTGAAAGGGTCTATGCCTGCGCGGTCGAAGGGCAAAAAGAAGTTGGGCTGGGCGGTGCGCATCCAGGCTTTCACCTGGTCGTCGGCTTTATCCAAAC
>NZ_JBFUGX010000348.1:0-4414 GCF_056402675.1 Polaromonas sp. P3_C2
CCATTGTGCGGATGGCCCAGGACTTTTCCTTGCGCCACCTGCTGGTTGACGGCCAGGGGAATTTCGGCTCTGTCGACGGCGACAACGCTGCGGCCATGCGGTACACCGAAATCCGCCTGTCAAAAATCGCCCACGAACTGCTGGCCGACCTTGACAAGGAAACCGTCGATTTCGGCCCCAACTACGACGGCAGCGAGCAGGAACCGTTGGTCATGCCTACGCGTTTGCCGAACCTGCTGGTCAACGGATCAGGTGGCATTGCGGTGGGCATGGCAACCAACATTCCACCTCACAACCTCAACGAAGTGGTCGATGCCTGCCTTCACATGCTGAAAAACCCGGGGGCCTCCATTGATGAGTTGATGGAGATCGTGCCCGCACCTGACTTTCCCACGGGCGGCATTATTTACGGCATCAACGGCGTCAAGGACGGCTACCGCACCGGCCGCGGCAAGGTGGTCATGCGTGCCAAGTGCCATTTCGAGGACATCGACAAGGGCCAGCGCCAGTCCATCATCGTCGACGAGCTCCCCTACCAGGTCAATAAAAAGACGCTTCAGGAGCGCATGGCCGAGCTGGTGCATGAGAAGAAAATCGAAGGCATCAGCCATATCCAGGACGAGAGCGACAAGTCGGGCATGCGCCTGGTGATTGAACTCAAGCGCGGCGAAGTGCCCGAAGTAGTGCTGAACAACCTGTACAAGCAGACCCAGCTGCAGGACACCTTCGGCATCAATATGGTGGCACTGGTCAACGGCCAGCCCAAGCTTTGCAACCTGAAGGACCTGATCCAGGTCTTCCTGTCGCACCGCCGTGAAGTCGTGACGCGCCGCACCGTGTTCACGCTGCGCAAGGCGCGCGAACGCGGACACGTGCTGGAAGGCCTGGCAGTGGCCCTGGCCAATATTGACGACTTCATCGCCATCATCCGCAACGCCCCCACGCCTCCCGTCGCCAAGGCAGAGCTGATGCTGCGCCCCTGGGACAGCAGCCTGGTGCGCGAAATGCTGACCCGCACGCGTGCCGATGGCGGCGTGGTCAACGCCGATGACTACCGCCCCGATGGCCTCGAGAAAATGTTTGGCATGGGCAACGACGGGCTGTACCGCCTCTCGGAAACGCAGGCACAGGAAATCCTGCAGATGCGCCTGCAACGCCTGACCGGCCTGGAGCAGGACAAGATCGTGGCTGAGTACAAGGAAGTCATGGCTGAGATCGATGACTTGCTCGACATCCTGGCAAAACCAGAACGGGTTTCCATCATCATTGGCGAGGAACTGTCGGCTATCAAGCTGGAATTCGGCCAGACAAAGCTCGGCGCCCGCCGCAGCCAGATCGAGCACAGCTCGTTTGATCTCAGTACCGAAGACCTGATCACCCCCACCGACATGGTGGTGACGCTTTCCCACACCGGATATATCAAGAGCCAGCCGCTGTCGGAATACCGGGCGCAAAAACGCGGCGGCCGCGGCAAGCTGGCCACCGCCACCAAGGAAGACGACTGGGTCGACCAGCTCTTCATCGCCAACACGCACGATTACATTCTGTGCTTTTCCAATCGCGGCCGGCTCTACTGGCTCAAGGTCTGGGAAGTACCCGCCGGTTCTCGCGGCTCGCGCGGGCGTCCCATCGTCAACATGTTCCCTTTGCAGGAAGGTGAAAAAATCACCGTCGTCCTTCCTCTCACGGGCGAAAAGCGCAGCTTTCCGGCTGATCAGTACGTCTTCATGGCCACCTCGATGGGCACCGTGAAGAAAACCGCTCTGGACGAATTTAACAATCCGCGCAAGGCCGGCATCATCGCGGTCGACCTTGACGCGGGAGACTACCTGATTGGTGCGTCGCTGACTGACGGCAAGCACGACGTGATGCTGTTCAGTGACGGCGGCAAGGCCGTGCGCTTCGACGAAAACGACGTGCGCCCCATGGGCCGCAATGCGCGTGGCGTGCGCGGCATGATGCTCGAAGACGGCCAGGGCGTGATCGCCATGCTGGTCGCCGAAGACGAGCAGCAAAGTGTGCTCACAGCCACCCAGAACGGATATGGCAAACGCACGTCCATCACCGAATACACGCGTCACGGCCGCGGCACCAAGGGCATGATCGCCATCCAGCAGAGCGAGCGCAACGGCAAGGTGGTCGCAGCCACGCTGGTTCACGTGGACGACGAGATCATGCTGATCACCGACAAGGGCGTGCTGGTCCGCACGCGCGTCAGCGAAATCCGCGAAATGGGAAGGGCTACACAGGGTGTTACGCTCATCGGCCTTGACGAAGGTTCACAATTAAGCGGCCTTCAGCGCATCGTTGAAAACGATGCCTCGCTGGACGAACCCGATACTGAAACCGGTACCGGCACAGACACCCCCAACATCGAAAGTACCTGATGAAAATTTTCCTTACCGCTATCACGGTCGCTGCCATGGCCTGCGGCGCCACGGCTGTTCACGCGCAGGCAGCAGATCCAAAAACAGAGCTGGCCAAAAAAGTGGTCGCGCTGCAGCAAGGGCCGGAGCTTGACCGGTTGGTGAACCAGCTTGCGGGCACCACGGCGCAGGAACTCATTGTTAAATGGGCTCCAAAAATGGACGCAAATGTTCCCAAAGCCAAGCAGCCAAAAGCGTCTGAAGAACTTAACGCCGAACTCAAGAAATATGCCGATGATGCGAGCCAGCTGATCAGCAAGCAGGTCAGCAAAGTCAGTGCCGAATCGCTGGTACCCGCGTATTCAGAACGGTTCACACAGGAAGAACTCCAGCAGCTTGCTGCTTTTTTTGAATCACCTGCCGTCAAGAAATACCAGGCTACGGCGCCCGAGCTGGGCAATGTCTTTGTACAAAAGCTGGTAGAAGCATCGCGTGCCGACGTCCTCGCACGTGCCAAGCAGTTCGACGACGTGGCGCTGAAGATCATTGGCACCGGCCCCGCGCCGGGAGCAGGCAAGCCGCCCGCCAAGAAATGACCCGTCCTTTCAATTTTTCCGCTGGCCCGGCGAACCTGCCCGAAGAGGTTTTGCGGCAGGCGGCGGGCGAAATGCTGGACTGGCACGGCAGCGGCATGAGCGTGATGGAGATGAGTCACCGTGGAAAGGAGTTCATTTCCATTTATGAAAACGCGGAGGCCGATTTCCGCGAGCTGATGGCCATTCCGGCCCACTTCAAGATCCTGTTCATGCAGGGCGGCGGACTTGCCGAAAATGCCATTGTTCCCCTCAATGTCTCGCAGGGTCGTTCGGCCGATTTCGTGGTAACAGGCAGCTGGAGTGAAAAATCGCAAAAAGAGGCACGCAAGTATTGCGATGTCCAGCTCGCTGCGAGCAATGCAGACAACGGGCACACACTGCTACCACCTCCGTCCGGCTGGAAGTTGCGGCCGGACGCAAGCTACGTCCACCTGTGCACCAATGAAACCATCCACGGTGTAGAGTTTCAAAGCCTTCCGGACCTTAAGGCCTTGGGAAGCGATGCACCACTGGTCATCGATTTTTCCTCTCATGTAGCATCGCGGCCGGTTGACTGGTCTCTCGTTGGCCTGGCATTTGGAGGTGCACAAAAAAACCTGGGGCCTGCAGGTGTCACGCTGGTGGTCATCCGGGAAGACCTGCTTGGCCGTGCGCTGGCGATTTGCCCCAGCGCTTTTGACTACAAGACCGTAGCGGACAACCAGTCCATGTACAACACGCCCCCCACGTACGCAATCTACATTGCAGGCCTTACCTTCGCGTGGCTCAAGCGCCAGCAAGAAGGCGGCGCTACCGGCATTGCCGCAATGGAGGCGCGCAACAAAACCAAGGCGCAGCTTCTGTATGACGCCATTGACGGCTCGCAGTTTTATCTCAACAAGGTCGACAAAAACTGCCGGTCCCGGATGAACGTTCCATTTTTCTTGCGGGACGAATCACGGAACGACGCATTTCTCTCAGGCGCCAAGGCACGGGGCTTGCTTCAGCTCAAGGGTCACAAGTCAGTGGGAGGGCTGCGCGCCAGCATTTACAACGCCATGCCACTGGCCGGTGTCCAGGCACTGGTGGAGTACATGCGAGAATTCGAACAAAAACACGCCTAGGATGAAATGTTTTTTCGCCCTCATTATGGTTCGCTTTTCCGGCAGATTTGCAGCGCCCGCCGCATGGCCGGGTGGTCTCTGACATGACCACCCATCTTGCAGATTTACGCGTACAGATTGATGCACTGGATCGAGAACTGCTCGCCTTGCTGAATCGCCGCGCCCAAGTCGCGGAGCAGGTCGGCGAAGTCAAGAAGCGCGAGGGTACGCCCTTTTTCCGCCCGGACCGGGTTGCGCAGGTTATTGAGCAGATCCAGCAAGCCAATCAAGGGCCGCTCAAAAACGAACATGTTGCTGCCGTATGGCGCGAAATCATGTCGGCGTGCCTGGCACTGGAGTCTCCCGTACG
>NZ_JBFUGX010000349.1:0-4401 GCF_056402675.1 Polaromonas sp. P3_C2
CGCGTGCAGGCCGCGGTCTACGCGGCTGGCCGCGACCTGACTTGACAAAGATCAAGGCCGGGGCAGTTTGACCCGGCGCTAGTTCTTCATGATGAGGTGGCGAGGTTCCACGTCGTCTTTTTAATGCCGCCTGCCTGTTCTGAAGAAGGATATTCAGCAGCGCGCTAAACGCCGACAGTCATGCCATGTCTCAGGAGAAACATGCATGAGCTCTGAACTCGGTAATTCAAGGAAGGCCTGGTCGGTGCTGATTGTCAGCACACTGGCCTTCACCGTCTGCTTCATGGTCTGGATGATGTTCGGCGTGATCGGCATTCCGATCAAGAAGATGTTGAACCTCAACGCCACGGAGTTCGGCCTGCTCGCGGCGACACCCGTGCTGACAGGTTCCTTGATTCGCGTACCGTTGGGTATCTGGACCGACCGCTACGGCGGACGCATCGTCATGGCGATCTTGATGGCCACCACGGTGCCTGCCATCTGGCTCATGAGTTACGCCACGGTCTACTGGCATTTCCTGGTGATCGGCCTATTTGTTGGCCTGGCCGGTGGATCTTTCTCGGTGGGAACACCTTACGTGGCGCGCTGGTTCCCGAAAAGCCGCCAAGGTATGGCCATGGGGGTGTACGGTGCCGGCAACTCGGGCGCTGCCGTCAATAAATTTGTGGCGCCTGTGCTGCTGGTGGCTTTTGGCTGGGCCATGGTGCCGCAGGTGTACGCGGTCATCATGCTGGCTGCGTTGGTGCTGTTCTGGCTGTTCAGCTACAGCGATCCTTCGCACCTGGTGCCCAGCCACGTCAAGTTCAGTGATCAGCTCAAGTCGCTGAAAGATCCGAAAGTCCTCAAGTATTGCCAGTACTACAGCATCGTGTTCGGCGGCTATGTGGCCCTGTCGCTCTGGATGGTGCAGTACTACGTGGGTGAATTCGGCCTGGACATCCGCGTGGCAGCCCTGCTGGCAGCCTGCTTCTCATTGCCGGGCGGCGTGCTGCGCGCTTTTGGTGGCGTTCTGTCCGACAAGTACGGCGCGCACAGCGTGACCTGGTGGGTGATGTGGGTCAGCTGGGTCTGCCTGTTCCTGCTGTCTTACCCGCAAACAGATTTCACCATTCTCACGGTCAACGGTCCAGCCACCTTCCACATCGGGCTGAACGTCTACACCTTCACCGCGCTCATGTTCATCCTGGGCATTGCCTGGGCCTTCGGCAAGGCCAGTGTCTTCAAGTACATCAGCGACGACTACGGCGCCAACATCGGCGCGATCAGCGGCATTGTCGGGCTGGCCGGCGGCTTGGGTGGCTTTGTGCTCCCCATCATCTTCGGAGGACTGATGGACCTCACCGGCATCCGCTCGAGCGCCTTCATGTTCATGTATGGCGTGGTCTGGGTCTCGCTGATCTGGATGTACTGGACCGAAGTGCGGCGCACTGAAGTCATGGGATCGAACGCAAGCGGCGCATTGGCCTGATGCGGCCATCTTCTTCAAGGGAAAAATCATGAGCACCAAGTCTGCAGCAAGCACGGCCATTCCAGCCCTTCAGTCGCGCTCCTCCGGCGCCGACATCACCGACTGGCGTCCCGAGGACGAGCAGTTCTGGGAAAGCACCGGAAAGCGCATTGCCTACCGCAACTTATGGATCTCCGTGCCCAGCCTGCTTTGCGGTTTTGCCGTCTGGGGCATGTGGGGCATCATCACCGTGCAGATGCTCAACCTGGGCTTTCCCTTCACCCAGGCCGAGCTGTTCACGTTGACAGCCATCGCGGGGCTGGCCGGCGCCACCATGCGCATTCCGGCTTCCTTCCTGATCCGGTTGGCAGGCGGGCGCAACACCATCTTCCTGACAACTTCGATGCTGCTGGCGCCGGCCATCGGCACCGGCATCGTGCTGCAGCACCCCGAGTGGCCGCTGTGGTCTTTCCAGCTGATGGCCTTGTGGTGTGGGGTGGGTGGCGGAAACTTCGCCAGCTCCATGTCCAACATCAGCACCTTCTTTCCCAAGAGGTTGCAGGGCACGGCGCTCGGCCTGAATGCAGGACTGGGCAATTTCGGCGTGACGACCATGCAGATCGTCATCCCGCTGGTGATGACCCTGGGTCTGTTTGGAGGCCTCGCAGGCGAGTCGACCAATCTGGTCAAGGACAGCGGCTGGATCTTCGGCAAGATTGTGGCGGGCACACCCACCTGGATCCAGAACGCCGGTTTTGCCTGGCTGCTGTCGCTTGTGCCGTTGTCGGCTATCTGCTATTTCGGCATGAACAACCTGACGACCGTCTCTCCAGCCATTGGCGGCACCATCCCGGCCTTTCTCAAAATCATCTGGCTCTACACGCTGTCATTTGTCCCGGCAGGCATTGGCCTGTACCTCTACCTGCCCAAACCCACGGGCTTGGGCTTGCTCAACATGTGGATCGCCATGCCCTTGATTGTGGCAAGCACCTTGCTGGTGCTCAAGCTCACTGCCTTCGGCACGATGAAAGAAAACATCACCAAGCAGTTTGCGATCTTCAGCAACAAACACACCTGGTCACTGACGCTGCTGTACATCGTGACTTTCGGCTCCTTCATCGGTTTTTCGATGGCCCTGCCGCTGGCCATCACTGTGATCTTCGGCATCAGCCACGTGCCGGACGCCGCTGGCGTCATGCAGCACACGCTGAAAAATCCGCACGCACCGTCGGCGCTGACCTTTGCCTGGATAGGCCCCTTTGTCGGCGCGCTGATCCGGCCTGTGGGCGGCTGGGTTTCGGACAAGGTCGGTGGCTCCATCGTGACGCAGATCATCTCCGCCGTGATGGTGCTGGCTTCCGCTGCGGTGGGCTACGTGATGCTGCTGGCCTACAAGTCGAATGCGCCCGAGCAGTACTTCCTGCTCTTCATGGTGCTGTTTGTCGTGTTGTTTGCTGCCAGCGGCATCGGCAACGGCTCCACCTTCCGCACGATTGGCGTCATCTTCGACCGCCAGCAGGCCGGCCCGGTACTGGGCTGGACCTCGGCCATCGCCGCCTACGGTGCCTTCATCGCCCCGGTGGTCATCGGCGTGCAGATCAAGGCCGGCACGCCGGAAAACGCCATGTACGGCTTTGCCATCTTCTATGCGCTGTGCCTGGTGCTGAACTGGTGGTTCTACCTGCGCCGCGGCGCCGAGATCAAAAATCCCTGAGCGAACGCTGAGCCCGCTTTTTACCGCTTTACGGAGAAACAAATGAGTCACTTTCTTGATCGACTGAGTCACTTTTCCAACCCCAGGGAGTCCTTCTCCGGGGGCCACGGTGTCACCACTGCCGAAGACCGAACCTGGGAAGACGCCTACCGCAACCGCTGGGCACACGACAAGATCGTGCGCAGCACCCATGGCGTCAACTGCACGGGTTCGTGTTCATGGAAGATTTATGTCAAGGGCGGCATCGTCACCTGGGAAACCCAGCAGACCGACTACCCGCGCACGCGCTGGGACATGCCCAACCACGAGCCGCGCGGCTGCTCGCGCGGCGCCAGCTACAGCTGGTACCTGTACAGCGCGAACCGCGTCAAATACCCCATGGTGCGCGCACGCCTGCTCAAGCACTGGCGCGAAGCGCGGTTGACACTGCCGCCGGTCGAGGCCTGGGCGGCGGTGGTGCAGGACGATGCCAAGCGGCGCGACTACCAGAGTGTGCGTGGCCTCGGCGGATTTGTCCGCTCCAGCTGGGACGAAGTCAATGAAATCATTGTCGCCTCCAACGTCCATACCATCAAGAGGCACGGTGCTGACCGCATCATCGGCTTCTCGCCGATCCCGGCGATGTCCATGGTCAGTTACGCCGCCGGCTCGCGCTACCTGTCGCTGATAGGCGGCGTGTGCATGAGTTTTTACGACTGGTACTGCGACCTGCCTCCGTCCAGCCCGCAGGTCTGGGGTGAGCAGACTGACGTGCCGGAGTCGGCCGATTGGTACAACTCGGGCTTCATCATTGCCTGGGGCTCCAACGTGCCGCAGACCCGTACCCCTGATGCGCACTTCTTCACCGAAGTCCGCTACAAGGGCACCAAGACCGTGGCGATCACGCCCGACTACTCCGAAGTCGCCAAGCTCTCTGACCTGTGGTTGCATCCCAAGCAGGGCACCGATGCTGCGGTCGCCATGGCCATGGGCCATGTAATCCTGAAAGACTTCTATTTCGGCGGCAACGGCAAGCCGCGCTCTGCCTACTTCGATCATTACGCACGCCGTTACACCGACCTGCCCATGCTGGTGATGCTCAAGGAGCACCAACTTGAAAATGGCGAAACCGTCATGGTGCCGGACCGTTATGTGCGCGCGTCCGACTTCAACGGCAAACTCGGCCAGGCGAACAATCCTGAGTGGAAGACCGTGGCGTTCGACGCACAGGGCAAGGTCGTCTTGCCGCACGGTGCCATCG
>NZ_JBFUGX010000350.1:0-4394 GCF_056402675.1 Polaromonas sp. P3_C2
CCACCACCATCAACAACACCGAGACCTTCGCGGCCGTGCCCTGGATCATCCGCAACGGCGGCCAGGCCTACCTCGAATGCGGCAAGCCCAACAACGGCGGCACCAAGATTTATTCGGTGTCCGGCGACGTCGAGCTGCCCGGCAACTATGAAGTGCCCATGGGCACGCCGTTCTCCAGGCTGCTGGAACTCGCAGGCGGCGTGCGCAAGGGCCGTACGCTCAAGGCCGTGATTCCCGGCGGGTCTTCGGCGCCCGTGCTGCCGGCTTCCATCATGATGGACTGCACCATGGACTACGACTCCATCGCCAAGGCCGGCTCCATGCTGGGTTCGGGCGCGGTGATCGTCATGGACGACAGCCGTTGCATGGTCGAGTCGCTCAAGCGCCTGTCCTACTTCTACATGCATGAGTCCTGCGGGCAATGCACGCCTTGCCGCGAAGGTACGGGCTGGCTCTGGCGCGTCGTGGACCGTATCCACAACGGCCACGGAAAGCAGACCGACATGGACCTGCTCAACTCGGTGGCCGACAACATCCAGGGCCGCACCATCTGCGCGCTCGGCGATGCCGCGGCCATGCCGGTGCGCGCCATGATCAAACACTTCCGCCATGAGTTTGAAGCCATGATCAAGCCACAAGTCTCCCACACTCCGGTTTCGGCTACCGCGCAAGCCTGAATTGCGGAAAGAAAAAAATATGGTTGAAATAGAACTCGACGGCCAGAAGGTGGAAGTGCTTGAAGGCAGCACGGTGATGCATGCGGCCGAAAAGGCCGGCACTTACATTCCGCACTTCTGCTATCACAAGAAGCTGAGCATTGCCGCCAACTGCCGCATGTGCCTGGTCGACGTGGAGAAGGCGCCCAAGCCCATGCCGGCCTGCGCTACGCCCGTCACTCAGGGCATGATCGTGCGTACCAAGAACGACAAAGCCATCAAGGCCCAGAAGGGTGTGATGGAGYTSCTGCTGATCAACCACCCGCTGGACTGCCCGRTCTGYGACMAGGGCGGCGAATGCCAGCTGCAGGACCTGGCCGTCGGTTACGGCGGCAGCGAATCGCGCTACGAGGAAGAAAAGCGCGTCGTCTTCCACAAGGACGTGGGCCCGCTGATTTCCATGCAGGAAATGAGCCGCTGCATCCATTGCACGCGCTGCGTGCGCTTCGGCCAGGAAGTGGCCGGCGTGATGGAACTCGGCATGTCGCATCGCGGCGAACACGCCGAAATCGAAACCTTCGTCGGCATGTCGGTGGACTCCGAGCTGTCCGGCAACATGATTGACATCTGCCCGGTGGGCGCGCTGACCAGCAAGCCTTTCCGCTACAGCGCCCGCACGTGGGAACTGTCGCGCCGCAAGTCGGTCAGCCCGCACGACTCGACCGGCGCCAACCTGATTGTCCAGGTCAAGAACAACAAGGTCATGCGCGTCGTCCCCCTGGAGAACGAAGACGTGAACGAATGCTGGATCGCCGACCGCGACCGCTTCTCGTATGAAGCCCTCAACGGCGACGAACGCCTGACCAGCCCCATGCTCAAGCAGGGCGGCGAATGGAAGGCTGTCGACTGGCAGACCGCGCTCGAATACGTGGCCAACGGCCTCAAGCAGATCAAGGCCGACCACGGTGCCAGCAGCATCGGCACCCTGGCCAGCCCGCACAGCACGCTCGAAGAGCTCTACCTGGCCGCCTCCCTGATGCGCGGCCTGGGCAGCGAGAACATCGACTACCGGCTGCGCAACGCCGAGTTCACCGCACCTTCGGCCATCCGCTGGCTGGGTACCTCCGTTGCCTCGCTGTCGCAGCTGCAGCGCGTGCTGGTGGTCGGCTCCAATCTGCGCAAGGACCACCCGTTGTTCGCGCAGCGCATACGCCAGGCCGTTCGCAAGGGCGGGGCGCTGAGCACCGTCAATTCCACCGCCGAACTGGCAAACGCCGACGCCTGGGCCATGCCTGTCGCCAATAGGCTGCTGGCAGCGCCCGAAGCCTGGACCCAGGCCCTGGCCGATGTGGCTGCCGCGATTGCCGCTGACAAGGGCGTTACCGCGCCCGCCGCCGGCCAGGCTACCGACGCCGCCAAGGCGATCGCCAAATCCCTGCTGGGCGGCGAGCGCAAGGCCATCCTGCTGGGCAATGCCGCGGCGCATCACACCAAGGCCTCCAGCCTGCTGGCGCTCGCCAACTGGATCGGCGAGCAGACCGGCGCCACCGTGGGCTACCTCACGGAAGCCGCCAATACCGTGGGTGCCCAACTGGCCGGCGCCTTGCCTGCCGGCAAGGGCCTGAATGCCGGTCAGATGCTGGGCGGCCAGCTCAAGGCCGTGATCCTGCTCAACAACGAACCCGAGTTTGACTCGGCTGCCGGCGCCAGCGCCAAGTCTTCGCTCAACGCCGCACAGATGGTCGTGACGCTGAGCCCCTTCAAGGCCAACATGGGCTTCAGCGATGTGCTGCTGCCGATTGCGCCTTTCACCGAAACACCCGGCACCTTTGTGAACGCCGAGGGCCGCGTGCAAAGCTTTCACGCCGTCGTCAAGCCGCTGGGCGATACCCGTCCGGCCTGGAAGGTGCTGCGYGTGCTCGCCAACGTGCTGGGCYTGCCCGGCTTTGATTTTGAATCCGCGCAGGACGTGCTCAAGCAGGTCGCGGGTGCCGATGCGGCGCAGCTTCCCGCGGACAAGCTCGGCAACAGCACCCAGGCCGCTATCGACCTGTCGGCCGCTATCGTCCAGGTGCCTGCGGTGGCCAGCATTTACCAGCTCGACGGGCTGGTCAGGCGCGCCACATCGCTGCAGCTGACGGCGGATGCCCGCCAGGCCGCCGGCGTCGAAGCCAGGCTCGAAGGAGTGACGGCATGATTGATGGAATCTTCGCGTTTGGCCAGGGTTTGATGGGCGGCATCTGGCCGGCCACGGTATGGCCTGTGCTGTGGACGCTCATCAAGATCGTCTGTGTCCTGTTGCCGCTGATGGGCCTCGTGGCTTACCTGACCTTGTGGGAACGCAAGGCCATCGGCTTCACGCAGATTCGCCTCGGCCCTAACCGCGTCGGGCCTTTCGGCCTGCTGCAGCCAATCGCCGATGCGCTCAAGCTGCTGACCAAGGAAATCATCATCCCCACGGCGGCCAGCAAGGGCCTGTTCGTGCTCGGCCCCATCATGACCATCATGCCGGCCCTGGCCGCCTGGGCCGTGATTCCCTTCGGGCCCGAGATCGCGCTGGCCAACATCAACGCCGGCCTGCTGTTCCTGATGGCCATCACCTCGCTGGAAGTCTATGGCGTGATCATCGCGGGCTGGGCTTCSAACTCCAARTACGCCTTCCTCGGCGCCATGCGCGCTTCGGCGCAAATGGTCAGCTATGAAATCGCCATGGGCTTYTGCCTGGTGGTGGTGCTCATGGTGTCCGGCAGCCTCAACATGACTGACATCGTGATGAGCCAGGGCAAGGGCATGCTGGCAAGCAACGGATGGACTTTCCTGTCCTGGAACTGGCTGCCACTGTTGCCGATTTTTGTCGTGTACTTCATCTCCGGCCTGGCTGAGACCAACCGCCACCCCTTCGACGTCGTCGAAGGCGAGTCCGAAATCGTGGCTGGCCATATGGTCGAGTACTCGGGCATGGCTTTCGCGATGTTCTTCCTCGCTGAATACGCGAACATGTGGCTGGTCGCCATCCTGGCCGTGCTGCTATTCCTGGGCGGTTGGTTGCCGCCTGTTGAAGCCCTGAGCTTCATTCCGGGCTGGATCTGGCTGGGTGCCAAGACCTTTGTGGTGGTCACCATGTTCCTGTGGGTGCGCGCCACCTTCCCGCGCTTTCGTTATGACCAGATCATGCGTTTGGGTTGGAAGATTTTTATCCCCGTGACCCTGGTCTGGCTGGTGGTCGTTGGCGCCTGGATGCAGACGCCTTACAACATCTGGAAGTGACTATGGCCCCCACGCTTTTCACCGCGTCTTCGACTTCGTGTAATGCGCTGCCCCCCGAGGGGGCGCTGCGCCTGCGGCCCGGCAAAGCCGGTTCCGCGGCCCCTGCTGGCTTGAAGAGCCCTTGTGTACGCCTACGCCTTACTTCTGCAGGAATCTGATTTATGTCCGCCGTCGCTTCCATCAAAGACTTTGCGTCGAGCTTCATGCTCACCGAGCTGTTCAAGGGCATGGCCCTGACCGGCAAGTACATGTTCAGCCGCAAGATCACGGTTCAGTTTCCCGAAGAGAAAACTCCGCTGAGCCCGCGTTTTCGCGGCCTGCATGCGTTGCGCCGCTATGAAAACGGCGAAGAGCGCTGTATCGCCTGCAAGCTCTGCGAAGCGGTGTGTCCTGCGATGGCTATCACCATTGAGTCCGACGTGCGTGAAGACGGCAGCCGTCGCACCTCGCGCTACGACATCGACCTCACCA
>NZ_JBFUGX010000351.1:0-4364 GCF_056402675.1 Polaromonas sp. P3_C2
GCCCAGGACGGTCTCACGGCTGGCGCGGGGGTGGCGGAAAGTAGCCGGGGCCAGCGCCTGCTGGATGGTTTGTGCGGGAAGATGGGGGCCGACGAAATCTGCCACCGCTATATTTTCGATAGCTGGTTGCGCACTGTTATCGGTCGTCTCAGGCCTKTTTGGCTTGATTTTTCTGGCTTTGGAGCCGCTGGGAACGCCAGCAAGCGGCGCCGGCGCGGAATCAAACAGGTCGAGCGTGAACTGAAGAAGCCGTTGCATCATGGCAGTTTAGCTTGACAGCATGGGCAGGCTGGCCGCTCAGGTATTGGGCGCGACGGATGTGGCGGGCGCGGCGACCACTTCTCCGGCATAAGCCTCGGGGTCAAGGCGCCGCATTTCGGCTTCGATCCAGGTTTCCACCTCGCGCATCAACTCGTCGGGCTGCCGGCCCGCGCTGTCGATGGGCTTGCCGATGGAGATGTCAACGATGCCCGGGGTTTTGATGAAGGCCTTGCGCGGCCAGCATTTGGCCGAGGTCACGGCAATCGGGATCACGGGAGCGCCGGTTTCAATGGCCAGGCGCGTGCCGCCGGATTTGTAAGTACCCTTCTGGCCACGCGGGATGCGTGTGCCTTCGGGAAACATGATGACCCAGGTGCCCTGTGCCATCAGGCGCTTGCCCTGCACGACGACCTTGTTGAAAGCCTGTGAGCGCTGGCTGCGGTCGATGTGGATCATGTCCATGCGCGCCATCGCCCAGCCGAAGAACGGTACGTACAAGAGCTCCTTCTTGAAAACGTAGGCCAGGGGGTGTGGCATCAGCGTAGGCATGCACAGGGTCTCCCAGGTGCTCTGGTGCTTGAGCAGCAGAACAGCGGCGCTGGTCTGGCCCGTGGGCAGGTTTTCCATGCCGGTCACCCGGTTCTTGATGCCCAGGATGAAGGTGCCGCCGCTGACCGCCACGCGCAGCCAGCCCGCGCACATCCAGTACATGGTGTTGCTGCTGACAAAGAGGGAGGCAATCACCACAAAGGTCGCCCAGGGGATCACCGTGACGGCCATCCACAGCAGATGAAGAATTGATCGAATCAGGCGCATGTCAAGGTTTCCGGTATCTGGCAGGTTGTGGATGCTGGTGTACAGCAGTTTTCACGATGTTTTAAGGCTCTAACCCTTATCTGGTCAGCGCAGGTAGCTAGCATTTTTATAGCATCACCTACAGGGCCACTTGCAGGGGCCGGGCACTGCGTTCGAGGATGAAATCGGCAAATGCCGATAAATCGGTATGCAACTGCGTGCCTTCGGGCAAGCCTTCAGGCCGCCCGCCGCTGCGGTACCGTGCCGACTTGCCCGTCAGCACCAGGTGCGGTTCACACCCCGCAGCTGCGCCGGCCTGCAGGTCGCGCAGCGAATCCCCTGCGGTGGGCACGCCTTTGAGCGGCACGCCGAAACGCGCACCGATCTGCTCAAAAAGGCCAGGCAGCGGCTTGCGGCAGGTGCAGCTTTCCTCGGGGGCATGCGGGCAGTAAAACACCGCATCAATGCGCCCGCCGACCGCGGCCAGCAGCTTGTGCATCTTGGCGTGCATGGCGTTGAGCGCCGCCACGTCGAAGAGGCCGCGCCCCAGCCCCGACTGGTTGGACGCAATGACGACGTGCCAGCCGGCATGGTTCAGGCGCGCAATGGCCTCCAGCGAACCCGGCAGCGGCAACCACTCGTCCGGCGCCTTGACGAAGTCGTCGCTGTCGCTGTTGATGGTGCCGTCGCGGTCGAGGATGACGAGTTTCATGGTGTTTGCCTTGAAAAAAGTTCAGGTGGCTAGTTTGGAGAGGTCAGCCACCCGGTTCATCGATTGATGCAGGGTTGCGAGCAGCCCGAGCCGGTTGGCGCGCAGCGCCGGGTCTTCGGCGTTGACCATCACGCCGTCGAAGAATGCATCGACCGGCGCCTTCAGGGCGGCCAACGCCTGCAGCGAGGCCGCGTAGTCGCCAGCGGCGAAAGTGGCTTCGGCTTTGGGCCCCACGGTCTTCAATGCATCCGCGAGGGATTTCTCGGCGGCTTCCAGCAGCAGCTCAGGTTTGACGGCAGCTTCGACCGTGCCTTCAGCCTTCTTCAGGATGTTGCCGACGCGCTTGTTGGCCGCAGCGAGAGCCGGTGCTTCGGGCAGCGCGGCAAAGGCACGCACGGCCGCCAGGCGTTTGGCCACATCGCCCAGGCGCTGGGGTTTGAGGGCCAGCACGGCATCGACTTCTTGCGCGCTGTAGCCCTGCTCACGCAGGGAGCCGGCGAGGCGGTCGTAGATAAAGTCGACCAATGCCAAGGAGGCATCCTGAATCTTGTCACCGAACACCGGTTGCGCGCCCTGTACCAGTTCCAGYAGGCCCAAAGGCAGGTCTTTCTCGACCAGCATGCGGATCACGCCCAGCGCATGGCGGCGCAGCGCGAACGGGTCCTTGTCGCCGGTCGGCAGATTGCCGATGCCGAACATCCCAACCAGCGTTTCCAGCTTGTCGGCCAGCGCGACGATGACGCCAACAGTGTTGCGTGGCAGTTCGTCGCCGGCAAAGCGCGGCTTGTAGTGGTCTTCAATGGCGTCGGCCACATCGGTGTTGAGGCCGTCGTTGAGCGCGTAGTAACGGCCCATGGTGCCCTGCAGTTCGGGAAACTCTCCCACCATGTCGGTCACCAGGTCGGTCTTGGCCAGCTCGGCGGCGCGCTGCACATCGGCCACATTGGCGTTCAGGCGATTGGCGATCGCCTCGGCGATGGCGCGTACGCGCTGCGTGCGCTCGCCCTGCGTGCCCAGCTTGTTGTGATACACCACTTTGCCCAGGCCTTCAACGCGCGAAGCCAGCGTTTTCTTGCGGTCCTGGTCGAAGAAAAACTTGGCATCCGCCAGGCGCGGGCGCACGACGCGCTCGTTGCCGCCAATCACGGCGCTGGCATCCGTCGGGCTGATGTTGCTCACCACGAGAAACTTGTTGGTGAGCTTGCCCGACGCATCGAGCAGCGGGAAGTACTTCTGGTTGGCCTTCATCGTGAGGATCAGGCATTCCWGCGGCACGCCCAGAAATTCTTTTTCGAATTCGCAAATCAACACATTGGGGCGCTCGACCAGCGCGGTCACTTCATCCAGCAGCGCGTCGTCTTCAATCGCCCTGGCGCCACCGCCAACTTTGGCTGCGGCTGCAGCAAGCTGCTTGACGATTTCGGCTTTGCGCGCGGCAAAACTGGCGATCACCGCGCCGTCTTTTTGCAGGGTAGCGGCGTAGCTGTCGGCATCCTTGAGCACCACCGGGTCGACGGCCGCTTCAAAGCGGTGGCCGTGCGTGATGTTGCCGGCCTTCAGGCCCAAAGCCTCGATAGCGACCACCGAGCTACCATGCAGCGCGACCAGGCCGTGCGCCGGGCGAACGAATTTCACATCGCTCCAGCCATCGGCCAGCTGATAGGTCATCCGCTTGTCGATAGGAAGTTTGGCAATGGTTTCGAGCAAGGCTTTCTGCAACCCTTCAACCAGCGTAGCTCCCTTGATGACACTGTCGTAAAACAAGGCCTCTGCCTTGCCGTCGGGCGCGCGCTTGAGGCCAGCCACAGCCGATGCATCGGCGCCCAGCGCCTGCAGTTTCTTGAGCAGCGCGGGTGTGGCATTGCCCGAAGCATCCAGTCCCACCGCCACCGGCATGAGTTTTTGCGAAACAGCCTTGTCGACGGCCTGTGCGGCCACCGCCGTGACATGCGCGGCCAGGCGGCGCGGGGAGGCAAATGCCGTGAGGGCCGAATCTGCCGCCGTCAGGCCCTGGGTCTTGAGCTGCTCGAACAGCACGCCGGCAAAGGCATCGCCCAGCTTTTTGAGCGCCTTGGGCGGCAGCTCTTCGACAAACAGTTCAACAAGAAGGTTTTGGGAGGCGTTCATTGGTTTTTTCGGGAATGTCGGAGCGCAAAAATGGCCAGGGCTGCAACCATCAGCGGCAGCCAGATGGTTTGGACTTCATTGAGCAACACGTCGGCGCCGCGTTGCGTGAAGAACCGGGAAAAGGAGACCGGCGACACCTCAACGGGCCGCCAGGGACTGAAAAACCGCTGGTCGGAAAACGGCCAGTAGAGGGGAATGGCCACGCCGCCATTGGTCAGGGTGTCCAGCAGGGGATGCGAGAACGCGCAAAGCGCGATCCACGCATAGCCCTGCCATAGCGCCAGTTTCCAGTGCCGCGCCAGCCACCAGCCGATGAGGCCCACCACGAGCGCAAAGCCCAGGGTGTGGGTAAAGCCGCGATGGCCCCAGATACCGCCGTAATGGATGCCGAGCTTGAAGGCGATGCCGTCAAAGTCGGGAAGGATGGCCGCTACCATGCCCGCCACCAGCATGGAAGGCGGTATCCGCT
>NZ_JBFUGX010000352.1:0-4359 GCF_056402675.1 Polaromonas sp. P3_C2
ATCGCAAAGTGCGCGATCACCCACTGCGGGCAGTTCTGCATGTTGAGCACCACGCGGTCGCCCTTGCGCACGCCCATGCGGTAAAGCGTGGCTGCCAGGCGCTCGGCTTGCCGCATCACTTCGGCATAGCTGAGCGCGCGGTTGAAGAAAACCAGCGCGGGCTTGTCCGGAAAGCGCAACGCGCTGACCGCCAGGTTGTGCCAGAGCGAAGTCGCCGGCGGCGTGATGCTGTGCGGCAGGCGCTTGGGCCAGACCTGGTGGTGCAGGTTGTGCGGAGTTGCTGCGGGGACGGCCTGGCCGGTATTGGAATCAAGGGTCAAGAAAAAGGCTCCAGACAAGTACTGACTTGGGACCCAAGCCTACCCCGAGTCCACACTGCCCACATCCGGGAAGCTCCTGATAAAACACTGTCACTTGAGCGACCCGCGCTCACTATGATGGATTGCACCCGCACGGCAGCCCGTGCGAGAGCACATGCATTCCCCTTTCACGGCGGAAGTCCTTCCGGCCTCACCACTTACACGCGGAAATAAAAGCAGAAACATCCAGGAGACACCATGACCCGATTTCTCGCCCTTCGACGCAAAACCCTGATGTCAGCTTGCGCGCTGGCCTTCACAGCGCTGGCGTCTGGCGCAGCGTTCGCGGCTTTTCCCGAAAAGCCCATACGCGTGGTGATCGGCTTCCCGGCCGGCGGGCCGCTGGACCAGCATGCACGCCTCTTGACCGAGCGCCTGCAGGCCGTGCTGGGTCAGCCCATCGTGATCGACTACAAATCCGGCGCCGGCGGCACCGTGGGCGCACAAGACGTCATGAAGGCCGCGCCCGACGGCTACACCCTGATGCTGGCCAACACCGGCGTGATGGTGATCAACCCCGCGCTCTACAGCAAGCTGCCCTACAACACGCTGAAAGACTTCACCCCGATTGCGCGCACCGCCATGCAACCGCTGGCCCTGCTGGTCAACCCCAAGCTACCGGTCAACAACCTCAAGGAATTCATCGCCTACACCAAGGCGAGGCCCGGCCAGGTCAACTACGGATCGGCCGGCAACGGCGGCATCAGCCATCTGGTGCCCGAGATGTTCAAGAATGCCACCGGGCTCTTCATGGTGCACATCCCCTACCGCGGCAGCGCCCCCGCTTTTACCGACCTGATGGCAGGCCAGGTGCAGTTCATGGGCGAATCGATTCCGCAGGCCGCCAACTATCACAAGCAGGGCAAGGTCCGTGCGCTGGCCGTGACCAGCAAGGAGCGCAACCCCGCCCTGCCTGACATCCCGACGGTGATTGAATCRGGCATCAAGGGTTTCGAGGTGGTGGGCTTTTACGGCTTCCTCGCACCCGCAGGCCTGCCCAGGGACGTGACGGCCAAACTCAGCGATGCCTTCAAGCAGGTCATGACCAGCCCGGACATCCGCAACCGCATGGTCACGCAAGGGGCCGACCCTGCCTTCATGGGCAGTGATGAGTTCGCCCAGTTCCTGGCCGCTGAAATGCCGCGCTGGGCCCAGGCGGTCAAGGCTTCCGGTGCCAGGCTGGACTGACAGGATCCGGCGCGGTAGAGGCGCCAGCAGCCAGAGCCACGCGCCTACGCCATTCCCCTTTCTGGTGCAGACGGCCCCAAAACCCCGCAATTTTGGCTCCCAGGCACGCCAGACAGGTGCACATAACTTGTATACCAGTTAATTGAACCAGTTTGGCAGCTGGCACGGGATATGCACTACAGGGTGCATGGCCACAGCCTCCGACATCTCCAACCGCATCATTGAAGCCGTGATGGCGCAAAAGCTTGCGCCCGGCGCGCGCCTGGGCGAGCAGCAGCTGGCCATGTTGTTTGACTGCAGCCGCACCATCGTGCGTGAGGCCCTGACCCGGCTGGCGGTGCGCGGCATCGTTACCGTCAGCAGCCGGCGTGGCTGGTACGTCATCGAGCCTTCGCAGGAAGAGGCGCGCGAAGCCTTCGAGGCGCGCCGCGTGATCGAGATGGGCCTGATCCGCTGTACCGGTGACGTCAGCAAGGCTGCCATCAAGCAGCTCAAAAGCCACCTCACCCGCGAGAAAGCCGCCGTCAAAGGCGACGACGTGGGTCTGCGCAGCTTTTTGCTGGGTGACTTTCATGTGTGCCTGGCCGAATGCCTGGGCAACAGCCTGTTGGCCGATACCCTGCGCGATTTCACCGCGCGCACCACACTCATTGCCATGCTCTACCAGTCGTCGCACGATGCGGCGCAATCCTGCGAAGAGCATGTGCAGATCGTGCAGGCGCTTGAAAAGGGCGACCTGGCCAAGGCCGAAAAACTCATGCAGGCCCATATCGGCAGCGTGCAGGCCGCGCTCAAGCTGCAGGTCGGCGCCGGCGACCCGCTGTCGCATCTGCGCAGCGCGTTGAGTCCGCTCGCCGCGCAAGTGCTTGACAACGCGCCGTCCAAAGATTTGTCCACCCGTGTTCGCAAAGCCGGCCGTGCTTCGGCCAAACCCACTGACGATTCCTCAACCTACCTTGGAGCCCTGCTATGAATTCCAGAAAACGCGTTTTTTCTCTTGCTCTTGCCGCAGCCGCCGTGCTGGGCGCCACCGGCGTCCATGCACAGACTGCGCTGGACGACATCATGAAAGCCAAAGAGATCAAGATCGCGATCCCGACCGACTTCCCGCCCTACGGCATGGTCGGCACTGACCTGAAACCCCAGGGCCTGGACGTGGAAATGGCCGGCTACATCGCGCAAAAACTCGGCGTAAAAATCGAGCTCGTGCCTGTCACCAGCGCCAATCGCATCGCTTATCTGCAAACCAAAAAAGCCGACCTGGTGATCTCCACGCTGGGCAAAAACCCCGACCGGGAGAAAGTCATCGACTTCACGGTGGCCTACTCGCCCTTCTTCCAGGCCGTGTTCGGTCCCAAGAGCGTCAGCGTCAAGTCGTTTGCCGATCTTTCCGGCAAGAGCATCAGCGTCACGCGCGCCGCCCTGGAAGACCAGGAACTGAGCAAGGTTGCACCTGCCGGCGCCGACATCAAGCGCTTTGAAGACAACAACACCACCGTGTCGGCCTACACCGCAGGCCAGGTGCAGCTGATCGCCACCRGCGCCTCCGTGGCCGGCAACATGATGGCCAAGAACCCGCAACTGAACACCGAGTACAAACTGCTGCTCGCCGACAGCCCCAACTTCATCGGCGTGGCCAAAGGTGAAGACAAGCTGCGCCTGAAGGTCAATGAAGTCATTGCCGAAGCCAAGAAAAATGGCGACCTGGACAAGATCGCGATGAAATGGCTGGGCCGCCCTGCCGGCAATCTTCCCTGACCCCCGTTGCGGTTCGCTGCGCGTAACCGCCTCCCCCTTGCAGGGGGCGCCGCTTGTGGCCCGGCTAAGCCGGTTCCACTGCGGCTACTGGTAGGGAAGGCAATCGTCGTTCAACAGGAGAGCACCAGATGCGCGTTGAGTTGGATTTCATGGCCGTGTTGTCGCAATGGCCGCTGCTGGCCATTGGGGTTGCCTGGACGCTGGGCCTGACGGCGATCTCGTCGGTACTCGGCATGTTCATGGGCATGGCGTTTGCCTGGGCGCGCGCCAGCGGGCCCACGTGGCTGCGCTGGGTTGTCGGCACGTATGTGGAGCTGATCCGCAACACGCCTTTTATCGTGCAGCTGTTCTTTATCTTCTTCGGCCTGCCGGCTGCGGGCTTCAGGCTTTCGCCTGAGACGGCCTCGGTGCTGGCGATGGTCATCAACCTGTCTGCCTACGCCACCGAGATCATTCGCGCGGGCGTTGAAGCCACGCCACGCGGACAAATTGAAGCCGCCGAAAGCCTGGCACTCAACCGGGTGCAGATTTATACCCGTGTGGTGCTGCCGCCGGCACTCAAGAAAGTCTGGCCCGCCATGGTGAGCCAGATCATCATCGTGATGCTGGGCTCCGCGGTGTGCGGGCAAATTTCGACGCAGGAGCTGTCTTACGCCGCCAACCTGATCCAGGGCCGCAACTTCCGGGCGTTTGAGGCCTTCATCATCGCCACGCTGATCTATTTGGTGCTCTCCGTTGCGGTGCGCAAGCTCCTCAACTGGATGGGTCCGAAGTTCCTTTTTGGTCGCTAACTGGAAAGGCCGGGCAATACCATGATTGAATTTTCTGTCTGGGATATTTTCAGGAACCTGCTCCTTGCGGCGCGCTGGACCGTTGTGCTGTCGCTCGTCGCCTTCATAGGCGGCGGCATCGTCGGCATGCTGCTATTGGTGGGCCGGCTGTCCGCCACCCGCGCGGTGCCGGGCGCGCAGAAGGCGGCCCTCATCACGCGCCGCGCGCTGGACGGCTACGTGCTGCTGTTCCAGGGAACGCCCTTGCTGATGCAGCTCTTCCT
>NZ_JBFUGX010000353.1:0-4353 GCF_056402675.1 Polaromonas sp. P3_C2
TTGCCGCAATGGCTGAGCCATCGGTAGGCAGGCGATTGAGCAGTGAGCCGTCTTCGCGGGAAAGCAGGTGGATGTAGCCGGAAAAATCGCCCATGGCGATAGAGCGCCCGACGACCACCGGCGCCGTGAGGCTGCGGTAGCGCAGGCGGTCGGTGGACCACGCACGCTCACCATCGGTGCGGCGCCAGGCGTTCACAGTGCCATCAGCTTCCGTGCCGAACAGCAGGCGATCGTCGCCATCAATGCCCTGTACACCGTTGGCCGGCTTGGCCCACAGCAGGTTGCCGCGCACAGCGTTGACGCATCCAACGCTTGCCTGGAATGCCCGCGTGCAAACGATATCGCCCTGCCGGCTGACACGTCCTACCAGGTCGACGAGCCGTTCCACGTCATTGACGCCGCGAGGCGTGGCAATCGGTGCCTCCCAACGGATGCTACCGTTGGACGGATTAAGGCCCACGAGGCGGCCGGCCAAACCTACGACCAACGTATCGCCCACCGCCAGCATGACGCCGGACTGACGAAGCACCAGGGGCTCGTTGGGCCGCTGCTGCGCCCAAAGCTTGCGACCCGTCAGCCCGTCAAAGGCCGTGACCGAACGGTCTGCGGCCAGGACAAATACCCTCAAGCCAGCCACGAAGGGAGCGGAAAATGCCTGGGCGCCCAGCTTTTGACGCCAGAGTTCCTTGCCATCCTGCAACGCGATGACTTCATTGGCCTTGGTTACCACGGCAACGACCTTGCCGTCGTTTCCAGCACCGGCGGCCAGGGGTGTATTCAGCGCAAGGCGCCAGAAATCGCGACCAGTTTGGGCATCCAGCAAAGCCACGGTGCCGTCACCACTGGCCACTGCCACGGTGTTGCCCGAAACCCCCATCTCAAGCGGGAAGTTCACCTGCCCCACGCGGGTGGTCCAGATCTGGCGCGCAGACACCAACCCAGTGACCGGCTGAAGTTCTGCGGGTTGCGGTTTTGCAGGACCGCCACCGAAAAAGGAACACCCWCTCAGAATCGCTATCAAAACAATAGCTGCCGGCGCACGCACCGCTTGGACCAGAGGCCTAAAAGATTGATAAATCATTTCTTCACCTCTTTATTTGATGGCGCATCGGCCTTGGTTGTCTCTGCGCCGGGATCAACCCCCAGCGCGTTGAGCTTGACCTCAACCAGACGCCGGTACTCGGAGCGCTCGTCAAGCCCCTTGTAAGCCTTTTCGTATTCACTTTTCGCCTCTGACTTCTTACCCTGCGCTGCCAGAATATCGCCACGCCGGTCGGCGACCAATGCCGTGAAGTCCTTCGGAAATGGGCCCGAAACCTGCTGCAGGGCCTCGTCATAAGACTTCTTCTCAATCAGCAGCCCCGCCAGGCGCAACCGGGCAATGGCCTGATAGCCCTCATCAGAGGCTTTTTCAGCGACCCAATTCAGAGCAGCACGCGATGCGTCGACATTGCCTTTGTCGTAATATGCCTTGGCGGCAAGCAGTCCCGCCTGTTGAGCGTACGTTGTCCGGCCAAAACGATCCTTCATGTCGGCCAGTGAGCGGTCAATTTTTGCCACGTCACCGGACTGCACAGCGCGCTCGACTTCGTCATACATGACCGAAGCCTGGGCTGCCTGGTTACGCTGCCAGTACTGGTATCCATTCCACGCGGCAAAGGCCCCGAGCACCACAATCAGGGCCCAGGTGATCATGTCACCGTACTGCTTCCAGAAGTGCTTGAGCTCGTCAAGCTGTTCCTGTTCTTCCAAATCGAGATGTTTTGCCATAAAAGTCTTTGTTCTGCCCCGGAAATGGTGCGGATTGAGTTGGGGTGATTGTAGAGGCCCGGCCAGCACTCCAAATGGCCGGCCGTGGCGGCTCAGCCGCGCAGGCTGTGAGCCCAGGCCATGACATCCCCCAAGGGCTGGAGTGCCTGGGCCTGCAAGGCTTGGTCTTTTTCGCCCCGCAGGTGTTTGACGGCAACACAGCCTTGAGCGAACTCGGTTTCGCCAAAAATCAGGGCGTAGCGCGCACCGCTACCGTCAGCTYTCTTGAACTGGGACTTCATGCTGCCCATGCCATCGCCTGTTCCGGCGTGCATCTGCACGTTGATGCCAGCAGCGCGCAAGGCTTCGCAGGTTGCCATCACAGTTGGCATCATCTCGGCAGACGGAACGATCACGTAGGCGTCGGGGCCACTCACCGGCGGCAACACGCCCACCGCCTCAAGCAGAAGCAGCATTCGTTCCACACCCATGCCCCAGCCTACCGCAGGCGTTGGCTTGCCGCCAAGCTGCTCGAACAGGCCGTCGTAACGGCCGCCACCGCAAACCGTACCCTGTGAGCCAAGCTTGTCGGTGACCCATTCGAACACCGTGAGGTTGTAGTAATCCATGCCACGCACCAGGCGCGGATTAATGCGATAGGACAGCCCTACCGCGTCGAGCACTGCGCGCACCGCGTTCAGGTGCGCCAGCGAACCCTCGCCAAGGAAGTCCATGAGCTGCGGCGCGGCCTCCACAACGGGCTGCATGGCAGGATTTTTGGTATCGAGGATGCGCAACGGGTTGCTGTGCAGCCGGCGTTTTGCATCTTCGTCAAGCACGCCGGCATGCGCCTCAAAGTGCGTGATCAGCGCGGCACGGTGCGCCATTCGCTCGCTGGGCTGGCCCAGGCTGTTCAGTTCGAGCCGCACATGCTCCATCGGAATGCCCAGGTCGTGCAGCAGCGCTCGGCACATGAGAATTTGCTCGGCATCCACATCAGGTCCGGCAAAGCCCAGCGCTTCAACATCGATTTGGTGAAATTGGCGATAACGCCCCTTCTGTGGTCGCTCATGACGAAACAGCGGCACCGCCGACCAGACCCGTATCGGGCCGTTGTACAGCGCGTTGTGTTCGATCATCGCGCGCACAATACCGGCAGTRGCCTCAGGGCGCAACGTGAGCCGATCGCCGTTCATCGAGTCGACAAAGGAATACATCTCCTTTTCGACGATGTCGGTCACCTCGCCAAGACCACGCACAAACAGCGCGGTCGGCTCGACGATCGGCGTGCGTACATTGGCGTAGGCATAGCGGGCCATCAATGCGCGCACCTTGGCTTCGAACCACTCCCAACGAGCCGACTCCGGCGGCAGGATGTCGTTCATCCCCTTGACGCCCGTCAGTTTTTCCATTTTGGCCACGGCGGATTTTTCTACCGGGCCGGCAGCTGTTTTTTCAACCATGGGCGTTACGCAGCTTCAGCGACGGTGTGCGTGCCAAAGCGTTTTTCAATGTAATTTTCAACAATGACCTGGAACTCCTGCGCAATGTTGTCGCCACGTAGGGTCAGTCTTTTTTCACCATCAATAAACACCGGCGCGGCAGGCGCCTCGCCGGAGCCGGGCAGGCTGATGCCGATATCGGCATGTTTGCTTTCACCCGGTCCATTGACGATACAGCCCATGACGGCAACCTTGAGCCCTTCGACGCCGGGATATTGTTCGCGCCAGACAGGCATCTGCGCACGCAGAAAGTCGTCAATTTGCTTGGCCAGCTCCTGGAAGGTCGTACTGGTGGTGCGCCCGCAACCTGGGCATGCCGTCACACTGGGCACAAAGGTCCGCAAACCAAGCGCCTGGAGAATCTCTGACGCAATAACAACTTCCTGGGTGCGGGCCTCACCCGGTTGGGGCGTTAAGGAAACGCGAATGGTATCGCCAATGCCTTCTTGCAGCAGGATCGATAACGCCGTGGCAGAAGCCACCGTGCCCTTGGTAGCCATACCGGCCTCCGTCAGCCCTAGGTGAAGCACGTGATCTGTGCGCCGGGCCAATTCTCGATAAACCGAAATCAGGTCCTGAACACCGCTTACCTTGCAGGAAAGGATGATCTGATTACGAGGCATTCCCATTTCTTCAGCGCGCCGGGCGGAATCGATCGCGGACGTAATCAATGCTTCATACATGACTTGCCTGGCATCCCAAGGGACTGCACGCGCACTGTTCTCATCCATCAAGCTGGCCAGCAGTTCCTGATCAAGGCTGCCCCAGTTCACACCGATACGCACGGGTTTTTTCCAGCGCATGGCAACCTCTATCATCTGGCCAAACTGCCGGTCACGTTTGTCGCCCTTGCCAACATTTCCCGGATTGATGCGATATTTGGACAACGCCTCCGCGCAAGCGGGGTAATCCGTCAACAACCGATGGCCATTGTAATGAAAGTCCCCTATCAGTGGAACGTCGATCCCCATCCGGTCGAGTTGCTCACGCACATGCGGAACAGCCTGCGCCGCTTCCGGCGTGTTGACGGTGATGCGAACCATCTCGGAACCCGCCAACGCCAGTTCCTTGACTTGAATCGCGGTGCCAATGGCATCCACCG
>NZ_JBFUGX010000354.1:0-4340 GCF_056402675.1 Polaromonas sp. P3_C2
GTTACGGCTATTTGTTCCTGACGGTATTTCTGTGGCTCGGGCTCTGGCTCAAACTGACGATTCACACAATTTTCAATTACCCATATGTCGAGCCCATCGGATTGTTCGAGGGTGCGCCAGCAGCGTGG
This sequence comes from Polaromonas sp. P3_C2, assembly GCF_056402675.1. NCBI lineage: Bacteria > Pseudomonadati > Pseudomonadota > Betaproteobacteria > Burkholderiales > Comamonadaceae > Polaromonas > Polaromonas sp. P3_C2. The sequence continues at coordinate 129 of NZ_JBFUGX010000354.1, forward strand.
GACGAAGTACTGCTGGTGGCAAGCGTGGCCAGCTTGGGTGTCATTGCTGGCGGCATAGCCTATGCAGGCCTGGCAAGGCGTATCAGCCCCACGCGTGAGGAAAAGAAACTCATTGTGCCCTCATGGTACGAACCAAATCGGAAATGGCTATGGCTTGCGCTGGCGCTCGCGACGGCAGGCGTGCTGGTTGTCAATCTGGCATACGGAATACATCGAATCGGCCTTGCGCCAAAAGCGTCTCTGATGTGGCCGCTGAACTCGGTAGTAGCCTGGCTGCTCAACATCGGCCTGGCTACTTTCGTTGCCCTTTTTGCCTGGTGGGACATCACGCTCGGGAAGAATCCCGCCTTGGCAGCTTATGGCATTTTGATTGAAGCTTTTCTCTCGAGCACGTCGATCCTGAGCCGGGCAGCCTATATCTTTCACGCCGTTCCACAACTTTTCGTTTTACACCAATTCAGGCACAAGCTGGCGGGCTGGTCGCGCCTGAAAACAATCATGCTTGCCGCTGCCTTTTGCGGGCTGCTGGTGATATCCATATCGGCCGTCACGACATTCCGGAACTATTTCTACCAGACCGGTCTGTATACAAGCACGGCCTATCACGAGGCCTACTACCGTTGGGAAATTGTCAGCGGCCATCTCGGTACGCTGGAGGCCCAACTCAAAATTGCGCCGGCAGAGGAACGTCCGCCCATCATTGAATTAATGCGAAAACTGAATATCGAGAAAATACAGCTGGAAGCGATCATGGCCGCCGAAAAGAAGAAATGGGCGGAAGCCATGGGCACGGATTCAGCGCAATCCCGGCTGTTACTCAATGAGTTTGGTTATCAGCTGACCGACGGTTTTTCGGCCCGCCTCTTGCAGCTAAGCGTTGACAGATGGATAGGCCTGGAGGGCCTGATGGCCGTGCAGGCCTATCCAGGCAAGGACCCGGCGCTCTTGCGTCGCGGTTTTCTGGAGAAGCCGGCGATAGGAAAACCCGATATCTACCAAAGCATCTCGAAGTCTGTGTACCTCAAGTCCGACGGTACAAAATTCAGATTTGCAAGCCTGCCTGGCGGGCCGGCCTTCCTCTATTACAGCAATTCGCTCTGGATTGTCGCGCTCGGAATGGTTATTTTTACGTTCCTGGTGCTGCTTGTCGAGCTTTTGATACGAACCTTGACCCGCAACCCCATTCTCTGTTCGCTTTACGGCGTCGTGATGGCCAGCACCGCTGTTCAATTCGGCGTGGCTCCGCAGCAAAGCATTCCTTATTTTCTGGTTCTCGGCTGCGGTATCCTGCTGGTATGGACGGTCCATACGCATGGTTTTGCGTTCGCTCTGTACAAGTTGAAACTGGCAAAAGCCCCGCCACCACGTGACAACTAAAACGGCAACAACCCTTTTTGTCCACGCCACCAATGTGCACTCCGGCGGAGGGCAGTCGTTGCTGCGCGCGCTGCTTGAGGCTCTGCCGGCTGGTCGTGACACAACTGCGTTGCTCGATAGCCGCATGCCAGTGCCGAAGACTCATCTTCCGCATCTGAAAGTCATTACTGTTGCGCCGACCGTGTGGCGTCGTTTCTGGGCTGAATGGTGGCTTTCCAAATCCGTGGGGGCGGCTGACCTCGTGCTGTGCTTCGGCAATTTGCCACCGCTCTTCAGGCTGAAAGGGCGCACCGTGGTGTTCGTGCAGAACCGTTATCTCGTCGACCCGGTGACGCTCGCCAGCTTCCCTCTCAGGACACGCCTGCGGCTGTTGATCGAAAGGGCATGGTTCGCCCACAAGGCCCAAAACGCGCAAGCCTTCGTCGTGCAAACTCCTTCAATGCGCGACCTGCTGAATGCCTCTGGTCTGGCAAAGGGCAAACCGGTTTCGGTACTGCCCTTTGTGAGCACCAGCGCCGGCTATGAGAGAAACAGCACCCCGAAGGCATGCGATAGCGCATGCGGCTTCATCTATGTAGCTTCAGGTGAGCCTCACAAAAATCACAAGCGGCTCATGGAAGCCTGGATTTTGTTGGCGGATGACGGCATGCATCCTTGGCTTTGGCTGACTGTCGACGCCAATGCCCACCCTGAACTCTGCGCATGGATCGATGAAAAGAAGGCCCGTTACGGTCTGAATGTTGAAAACCTCGGCGCGAGGCCACACGACGAAATCCTGCGCCTCTACGCCCAGGCGAAGGTACTGGTTTATCCGTCACTGTTCGAGTCGTTCGGCCTGCCACTGATCGAAGCGCGCCAGGCGGGCCTGGCAATCCTGGCGTCAGAACTCGATTACGTACGCGACGTGGTCGACCCCGAGCAGGTATTCGACCCCCATTCACCGGTCTCCATTGCCAGGGCAGTGAAGCGCTTTCTCGGCCAAAGCGAGCAGCCCCTTCCGCTCATGAACGCCGGCGAATTCCTCGCCCATGTTTTCCCCGAAGAGTGACCCAATTGCGTATCCTGATCGTCAGCCAGTATTTCTGGCCAGAAAGCTTTCGCATCAACGATGTCGCGAAAACGCTCGTTGAAAAGGGCTTCGAGGTCGATGTATTGACCGGCAAGCCCAATTATCCCGAAGGTTCGGTTTTTCCCGGCTACCGGGCCTGGGGCTGCCAGCGTGAATCATGGGCCGGCCTCTCGATATACCGGGTACCCCTTGCGCCGCGCCGGAAAAAGGGCGCGTTGAACCTGGTCTTCAACTATCTGTCGTTTGTCGCCTCAGGCACTCTTTTTGGTGCGTGGCAGCTGCGCGGCAAACGCTACGACGTCATTTTTGCCTACGGTACTTCGCCAATCCTCCAGGCGATCCCGGCGTTGTTCCTCGGTTGGCTGAAAAACTGCAAGGTTGCCGTCTGGGTCCAGGATCTCTGGCCGGAAAGTCTGGAGGCCACGGGTTATGTGCGTAATCGGCGTGCACTGGCATTGGTGAGGTCCGTCGTTCAGAGCATTTACGCAGGTACCGACCTGCTTCTGGTGCAATCACAGGCATTTGTACCCAAGGTTCGCGAACTGGCCGGCGGCACACCGATCGCCTATTACCCGAATTCGGTCGACCCGCTATTTGCCGCGCCCGGCGACGCACCAGCGCCACCGATACCGGTTATGGACAGCGGCGCGTTTTGCGTCGTATTCGCCGGCAATATCGGCGCCGGGCAGGCCGTCGAGGCCATTGTCGAGGCCGCTACCCTGCTCCGCGAGCGTCCGGATGTCCAGTTTGTGGTCGTCGGCCAGGGCAGCCGCCAGGCCTGGATGGCCGAAGAAGCTGCGGCACGCGGGCTCACCAACCTGCACCTGCCCGGCCGTTTCCCGGTCGAATTGATGCCCGGCCTCATGCAAAAGGCCTCAGCGTTACTCGTAACCCTGACCGATCAACCGATTTTCGCGGCGACCATTCCCAACAAGATCCAGGCCTATATGGCCGCTGGACGACCGATAATTGCCTGTTTGAACGGGGAAGGTGCCCGCGTCGTCGAGGAAGCTGGGGCTGGCCTTTCGGTTCCGGCCGAGAATGCGCCGGCCCTGRCCGCCGCGGTGATTCGGCTGGCTGAGATGAGTGCACCAGAACGCGCCACTCTTGGCGCCAACGGCCAACGGTATTTCAAAGAGCATTTCGACCATGACATGCTGACACTTCAGCTCATGGACCATTTCCGCGCACTGGCGGAATCTTCTTGAGGTTTTTCGATGAGAGTTCTTGTATTGGGTGCCAGCGGCATGATCGGCAGCGCCATGATCCGCGTCTTGAGCCAGAAAAAGGATTGGCAGGTCTTCGGCAGCATGCGAAATGCCGCGGCGCTGCGCTTTTTTGAGCCCGCCATCGCCGAGCGCATGCTGACCTTTGTCGATATCAACGACCGCGACAGCGTCATCCGCGCATTTGCCCACGCCCGGCCTGACGTGGTCGTTAACTGTATCGGCCTGACCAAGCACCATACCGAAGCTGATGATCCGTTGCTCGCGATTCCCATCAATGCGTTGCTGCCACACCAGCTCGCCGGGCTGTGCCTGGCGGCGTCGGCACGTTTGATCCATATCAGCACCGACTGCGTCTTCTCGGGCGCCAAGGGACACTACATCGAAGCCGACGCGGCCGATGCAAAAGATGTCTATGGCAAGTCCAAGCTCCTGGGCGAGGTGCTGGGCCAGGGCGCGATCACTTTGCGCACCTCGACAATAGGCCACGAATTGCAAAGCGCTTACGGGTTGCTGGAATGGTTCCTTGCACAACAGGGT
>NZ_JBFUGX010000355.1:0-4325 GCF_056402675.1 Polaromonas sp. P3_C2
GAGCTCTCATACAACAACATCGCCGACGCCGACGCCGCCTGGGAATGCGTCAAGAGTTTTGACCTCATCAAGGACGGCGCCGCCTGCGTGATCGTCAAGCACGCCAACCCTTGCGGCGTGGCGGTGGGCAAGGACGGCCTTGAAGCCTACAGCAAGGCCTTCAAGACCGACCCGACTTCGGCCTTCGGCGGCATCATCGCCCTCAATTGCCCGCTCGACGAGCGCGCCGCACAGCAGATTTCCAAGCAGTTTGTCGAAGTGCTGATGGCGCCTGCCTTCACACCCGAAGCGCTGGAAGTGTTCAAGACCAAGGTCAACGTGCGGATTTTGCAGATTGACCTGCCGCCCGGCGGCGACACGGCCTGGAAGCAGGGCCGCAACCTGATGGACGTCAAGCGCGTTGGCTCGGGCCTGTTGATGCAGACCGCAGACAACCACGAATTGGCCATCGGCGACCTGAAAGTCGTCAGCAAGCTGCAGCCGACGCAGGAGCAGCTGCATGACATGCTGTTTGCCTGGAAGGTTGCGAAGTACGTCAAGTCCAACGCCATCATCTTTTGCAAGGACGGCATGACACTGGGCGTCGGCGCCGGCCAGATGAGCCGCATCGATTCGGCTCGCATCGCCTCCATCAAGGCCGCCAACGGCGGGCTGACGCTGCAGGGCTCAGCAGTGGCGAGCGACGCTTTTTTCCCTTTCCGCGACGGCCTCGACGTGGTGGTGGACGCCGGCGCGACCTGCGTGATCCAGCCCGGTGGCAGCATGCGGGACGACGAGGTTATCGCGGCAGCCGACGAGCGCGAAGTGGTGATGGTGCTGACCGGGGTCCGGCACTTCCGGCATTAAGTCACGTTTTAAGGGTTTTTGATCGATAGCCCAATGGGAATGGGCGCGAACAGCTATCAAATTGATAGCATAACGCGTCCCTTTTCCCTTTTGGGTGAACAGGCCAGAGGCGGCGCAAGAACACTTCCGCACCTTGAACCCTGCATCAATGTACGGCCGCTATTGATTTAATAGCTGCTCGCGCCCGCCCTGATTGGGCTGAAGCCCGAATACTGCAATATATGGTCAGGGCGCTGCCTTAGCCGGCGGCGAAGAACCTGGCCGCAGCCGCCACCGTCGCTTCGATGTCCGCGTCCGTATGCGCCGAACTCAAAAAGCCTGCTTCATATAGCGCCGGCGCGTAATACACCCCGCTGTCCAGCATCGCATGAAAGAAGCGATTGAACGCAGGGCTGTCGGTCATCATGACCGTGGCGTAGTTCTGCGGTAATTGGCCGAGCAGGAAAAAGCCGAACATGCCGCCTTCGCTGTCACCGCAAAACGGCACACCGGCCTTGCCGGCAGCCTGCGTGAGGCCGGTGACCAGGCTGCGGGTTCGGGCGCCCAGTGCTTCGTAAAAGCCGGGTTTGGCGATCTCGCGCAAGGTTGCCAGACCACAGGCGGTGGCCACAGGATTGCCTGATAGCGTGCCGGCCTGGTAGACCGGGCCCAGCGGTGCCAGTTGCTCCATCACGGCGCGCGTGCCACCAAAGGCGGCCAGCGGCATGCCGCCGCCTATCACCTTGCCCATGACCGTCATGTCGGGCTTGAAGCCGGGAATGCTGCGGGCGTAAACGCTCTGGGCGCCACCCAGCGCCACGCGAAAGCCGGTCATGACCTCGTCGAACACGAGCAGGGCACCGTGCTGCGTACACAGTTCGCGGCAGCGCTTCATGAAGGGCACGCTGGCACGCACAAAGTTCATGTTGCCGGCGATCGGCTCGATCATCAGGCAGGCGATGTCCTTGCCGTGCAGCGCGAAGGCTTCTTCGAGCTGGGTGAGGTGGTTGTATTCGAGCACCAGGGTGTGCTGCACCACTTCGGGCGGCACGCCGGCGCTGGTCGGGTTGCCGAAAGTGGCCAGGCCTGAACCGGCCTTGACCAGCAGGGCGTCGGCATGACCGTGGTAGCAGCCTTCGAATTTGATGATCTTGCTGCGGCCCGTGGCGCCGCGCGCCAGGCGGATCGCGCTCATGGCTGCCTCGGTGCCTGAGCTGACCAGGCGCACCATCTCGAGCGAAGGCACAAGGCGCACGATTTCCTCGGCGAGCTCCACTTCACGCTCGGTCGGTGCGCCGTAGGAAAAGCCTTCCAGCACGGCTTTTTGCACGGCTTCAACGACCGCCGGATGGCCGTGGCCCAGGATCATGGGACCCCAGGAACCGATGTAGTCGATATAACGCTGGCCGTCCACATCCCAGAAGTAGGCGCCCTGTGCGCGCTGGATAAAACGGGGTGTGCCGCCTACCGCCTTGAAGGCCCGAACCGGGGAGTTGACGCCACCGGGGATCAGCTTTTTGGCACGCTCAAACAGCGCGTTGTTGCGGGAGAGTTCGGCGGAAAGGGGCTTGGCAGGGGGCTTAGTGTTTGGTTGTTCCATTGGGGGGCAGGTCAATTTCAGTCTTCAAAACCAGGGCGGCATCATCGCCAGGCTCGGCATCAGCCGTTTCGTCTTCGGATTCATCGACATCAGCCTGTGCCCAGAACAGGCGGTCCGGCACGATATTGCCCATGCCGGGATGAAAGCCGGCATCCAGGCTGTGGTCCAGGTAAGTCAGTGCCTCGGAGGTGGCCGCCTGCAGGTCATGGCCGTTGGCCAGCAATGCGCAAAGGGCCGCAGACAGCGTATCACCTGCACCGGCAAAGACCGCCTCGAAACGTTCGAATTTCTCGCTGTAAAGCACGGCTTGCGGCGTGGCCAGCACGTTGTCGATGAATTGGTCGGGCATGGGGATTCCGGTGACCAGCGTGTAGGGAACACCCAGGTCGGCGGCGGCCTTGGCAATATCCCGAGCCGAGGGATTGCGCTCCCCGGACCAGTCCGGCAGCAGCCAGCGCCACAGGCTGCTGTGGTTGCCGACCAACACTGTGGTTTGCGGCAGCATCAGCTCGCGAAAGGCGTCCAGATAGCTGTCGATTTCGCTTTCTTCCCACCACGACAGGTTGGGCATATAGGCGATCAGCGGCACATCGGCATAGTCCGAGGCGATCTCGGCAATGGTGCTGATGTTCTCGGGGCTGCCGACAAACCCGACCTTGATGGCGGATACCGCCATGTCTTCCAGCGCCGAGCGGGCCTGGTCGGTTACGGCCTCTTCGTCGAATGAAAAATGGTCGAAAATTTCGGCCGTGTCGCGCACATAAGCGCCTGTTACAACTGCCAGCGCGTGGGCTCCGGCAGAAGTGATCGATGCAATATCAGCAGTCAATCCGCCCGCTCCGCTGGGGTCGTTGGCGTTGAATGTCATGACGCAAGCCGGCGATGCGTCGGTATCCTCGATTTGGAGTTGTCGGCTGTCCAGTTGAGGATTTTTGGGGTTTGCCATAGGCTGCGATTTTGCCTTGTACGCGAATAAGCAACGCCGCCTCGATACAATTGTTGCATTCTATTCGAAGGCAACTTAAGCTGTGACTCAATCAATGACGTGGATGTGTTTAATTTGTGGGTGGATTTACGACGAAGCTGCCGGTGCGCCCGAACACGGGATTGCCGCCGGGACGCCGTGGGCGCAAGTGCCCATGAACTGGACCTGTCCCGAATGCGGAGCCCGCAAGGAAGACTTTGAAATGGTTCAGATTTAAGCGTCTTAGGCACTTGCCTGGACAATCGCAGRCCGGCATTTGCCGAGGGCCTGCAACATGAGGAGCATAGGCAGTGAGTATTCCCAGTTCCGGACTGAAGGTTTTGGTCATCGATGACAGCAATACCATTCGGCGCAGCGCCGAGATATTCCTGAAGCAGGGGGGGCATGAGGTATTGTTGGCCGAAGACGGGTTTGATGCCCTGTCCAAGGTCAACGACTACGAACCCAACCTGATTTTCTGCGACATTTTGATGCCCCGCCTGGATGGCTATCAAACCTGTGCGATTATCAAGCGCAACGCAAAGTTTGCTGGCGTCCCGATCGTCATGCTGTCCTCAAAAGACGGCGTTTTCGACAAGGCGCGGGGTCGTATGGTGGGTTCGCAAGACTACCTGACCAAACCTTTTACAAAAGATCAGCTGCTGCAGACCGTACAGGATCTCGGCAGCGCTAAACAAGGAGTAGTGTGATGGCAATCAAGAAAATACTGGTAGTTGACGACTCCAAAACCGAATTGATGTTCTTGACCGATCTGCTGGTCAAAAATGGTTTCACCGTCAAAACTGCTGAAAATGCAGAGGATGCATTTCGCCGCCTGGCGGAAGACAAGCCCGAACTGATCCTGATGGATGTGGTGATGCCGGGGCAAAACGGGTTCCAGCTGACGCGCGCCATCACGCGCGACCCGTTGTACTC
>NZ_JBFUGX010000356.1:0-4308 GCF_056402675.1 Polaromonas sp. P3_C2
CGACAGGCCCTTGCGCAACGAAAAAGATTTTGAGCGTTTTGCCGGTGAGTTGATCGACATCACGCTCAAGGCTCCTATTGGCGTGGCTGCCAGCGCCGGTTCAACCGTCGCGGCCAGCCGCAAGAAGTTTCGCGGCACGCTGGAGCGTGTCGTGGCCGCGGACGGCGTGGCCGGCTGGCAGATCGTGTGGAGCGATGAGCCGGCCGTCAAACCCGGCCAGAAGGTCAGTAAGAAGAAGGTTCCCGCACCGCTGCAGGCGTTGGGTTTTACCCTCGATGAAATTCAACAGGCGCGCCTCGCGCCCGTGGTTGATTTCAAGGGGCGTAAACCCAAAATAACGCCTGGTGCCGAACCCTTTGCAGAGAATTAATTTCAAGAAATGAAGAAAGGCAGGCTTGTGAAATGAATCGCGAACTGTTGATGTTGGTTGATGCCATCTCGCGTGAAAAAAATGTGGAACGTGACGTCGTTTTTGGCGCCGTCGAGCTTGCGCTCGCCTCGGCCACCAAGAAGGTGTACGAAGGCGAAGTGGACATCCGCGTGGCCGTCGACCGTGACAACGGCAATTACGAGACCTTCCGCCGCTGGCTGGTGGTGCCTGACGAAGCCGGCCTGCAGAACCCCGAAGCCGAAGAGCTGGTCAGCGACGCACGCGACGAGATTGCCGACATCGAAGAAGGCGACTACATCGAAAAGCCGGTGGAAAGCCTGCCCATCGGCCGTATTGGCGCGCAAGCCGCCAAGCAGGTCATTCTGCAGAAAATCCGTGACGCCGAGCGCGAAATGCTGCTCAACGACTTCATGTCGCGCGGCGACAAGATTTTTGTTGGCACCGTCAAGCGCATGGACAAGGGCGACATCATTGTCGAATCCGGCCGTGTGGAAGGCCGCCTGCGCCGTTCCGACATGATCCCGAAGGAAAACCTGCGCTCCGGCGACCGCGTGCGCGCCATGATCATGGAAGTTGACACGACCCTGCGCGGCGCGCCCATCATCCTCTCGCGCACGTCGCCCGAGTACATGATCGAGCTGTTCCGCCAGGAAGTCCCTGAAATCGAACAAGGCCTGCTGGAGATCAAATCCTGCGCCCGTGACCCCGGTTCCCGCGCCAAGATCGCCGTGCTGTCGCACGACAAGCGTGTCGACCCGATCGGCACCTGCGTCGGCGTGCGCGGCACCCGTGTCAACGGCGTGACCAACGAGCTCGCCGGCGAGCGCGTGGACATCGTGCTGTGGAGCGAAGACCCGGCCCAGTTCGTGATCGGCGCGCTGGCCCCGGCCAACGTGTCGTCCATTGTGGTCGACGAAGAGCGCCACGCCATGGACGTCGTCGTCGATGAAGAAAACCTGGCCATTTCGATCGGCCGCGGCGGCCAGAACGTGCGCCTTGCCGCCGAGCTGACCGGCTGGAAGATCAACATCATGACGGCCGATGAATCTGCGCAAAAGCAGGCGACCGAGACCGATTCCAGCCGCAAGCTGTTCATGGAAAAGCTCGACGTGGACGAGGAAATCGCCGACATCCTGATCTCCGAAGGCTTCACCAGTCTCGAAGAAGTGGCTTATGTGCCGCTGCAGGAAATGCTGGAGATCGAGTCCTTCGACGAAGACACCGTCAATGAGCTGCGCACGCGCGCCAAAGATGCGCTCTTGACGATGGAAATCGCCAAGGAAGAAAATGCCGAAGGCGTGTCGCAGAACCTGCGCGACGTCGAAGGCCTCACGCCAGAGCTGATCGCCAAACTGACAGAAGCGGGCATCCATACCCGCGACGACCTGGCCGATCTGGCCGTGGACGAACTTACCGATATCACCGGCCAGTCTTCGGACGAAGCCAAAGCCCTGATCATGACCGCACGCGCCCATTGGTTTACCGATGAACCCGCTGCCGCTGACACCCCTGCACCTGCAGCGGCCCAAGAGCAATGATCATGGAGGCCAGCAGGAAAAAAACATATGTCCAGTACCACTACCGTCGCTGAATTCGCAGCTGAACTCAATAAATCTCCCGCCACCCTGATCGAGCAATTGACCAGCGCGGGTGTCGCCAAGGCGCAAGCCAGCGACCCCTTGTCCGAAGCGGACAAGCAGAAGCTTCTCGGCTATCTGCAGGCCAGCCATGGCACCGTCACGGCCGAGCGCAAGAAGATCACCCTGGTGAAAAAATCCACCAGCGAGATCAAGCAGGCCGATGCCACCGGCAAGGCACGCACCATCCAGGTGGAAGTGCGTAAAAAGCGTACCTTTATCAAGCGTGACGACGGCTCCGACCAGCCTGCGGAAGAAGTGCAGCCTGAAGTGGCCGCTCCGCCGGCACCTCCCGTCATCGACGATGCCGAGCTGATTCGCCGCGAAGAAGAAGCCAGCCGCCACGCAGAACTGCTGCGCCGCCAGGAGCAGGAGCTTGCTGAAAAACGCCGTCTTCGCGAAGAGCAGGACGCCAAGGATGCTGCGCGCGAGCAGGAGCGCCTGGCCGCCGAGCAAACCGCCCAGGCGGCTGCTGCAGCCGCCGAGGCCGTGGTCAAGAAAGCCAAGCCAGCCGGAAAAGCCAAGGAAGCCGCGCCAGTAACAGCTGAAGCCACCAAGGCCGCTGAAACCGCTGCGGCCGTACAGGCCACGAAGGCTGCCGATGCCGCGGCTGCCGCTGCAACTGCCAAGGCCAAAGCCACCGCCGAATTCCAGGCCGACGCCGCCAAGGCGCAAGAGCTCCAGGATCGCCGCCGCAAGGCTGAAGCAGAAGCTGCCGGCATTCGCGCCATGATGTCCGCGCCCAAGCGCGTTCTGGTGCCCCACGTCGATCCCAAAGCCGCCATCAAGGGCACGCTGCACAAGCCGGCCGGGGCGCCGGGTGCCGCGGCCAAACCGGGTGCGCCGGCCGCTGCGGGGGCCCCTGGCGCCGCCGGCAAGAAGGAAGTCAAGTCGGAGAACCTGTCTTCGACCTGGAAGGACGACGCTGCCAAGAAGAAGGGCATTCCAAGCCGTGGCGCACCCGTTGTGCCCGGCCGTGGCAATTTCCGTGGCGGCCCGCGTGGCCGCCGCAATGACCGTGAAGCACGTCCTGAATCCACCTTCGTGGCGCCGACCGAATTCAAGGTCATTGAAGTGCACGTGCCTGAGACGATCACCGTGGCCGAACTCGCGCACAAGATGAGCGTGAAGTCATCGGAAGTGATCAAGCACCTGATGAAGCTTGGCCAGATGGTCACCATCAACCAGCCGCTGGACCAGGACACTGCCATGATTGTGGTGGAAGAAATGGGCCACAAGGCCGTGACGGCTTCGCTGGACGACCCGGAAGCCTTTGCCGACGAAGACGTGCAAGGCCAGCAGGCCGAGTTGTTGCCGCGCGCGCCGGTTGTGACGGTCATGGGTCACGTTGACCACGGCAAGACCTCGCTGCTCGATTACATCCGCCGCGCCAAAGTGGCCTCCGGTGAAGCGGGCGGCATCACCCAGCACATCGGTGCCTACCACGTGGAAACCCCGCGCGGCATGGTGTCCTTCCTGGATACTCCGGGCCACGAGGCGTTTACCGCCATGCGTGCCCGCGGTGCCCAGGCGACCGACATCGTGATTCTGGTGGTGGCGGCTGACGACGGCGTGATGCCGCAGACCAAGGAAGCCATCAAGCATGCCAAGGCGGCCGGTGTTCCCATCGTGGTGGCGATCAACAAGATCGACAAGCCTGGTATCAACATGGAGCGCGTCAAGGGCGAGCTGGTCACCGAAGAAGTGATTCCCGAAGAGTTCGGCGGCGACGTTCCTTTTGTCGGTGTCTCGGCCCATACTGGCGCCGGTGTCGATGCCTTGCTCGAACAGGTGCTGCTGCAGGCAGAAGTGCTTGAACTCAAGGCGCCGGTGGATGCGCTGGCCAAGGGCCTGGTGATCGAAGCCCGCCTCGACAAGGGCCGTGGCCCCGTGGCGACTGTGCTGATTCAGGCGGGAACGCTGAAAGCCGGCGACGTGGTGCTGGCTGGTTCGACCTATGGCCGCGTGCGCGCCATGCTGGACGAAAACGGCAAGCCGATCAAAACGGCGGGTCCGTCGATTCCAGTGGAAATTCAGGGTCTGACGGAAGTACCGCAGGCTGGTGATGAATTCATGGTCATGCTCGACGAGCGCCGTGCCCGTGAAATCTCCACCTACCGTGCCGGCAAGTTCCGCAATACCAAGCTGGCCAAGCAACAGGCCGCCAAGCTGGAGAACATGTTCTCCGACATCGGCGCCGGTGAAGTGAAGATGCTGCCCATCATCATCAAGGCCGATGTGCAAGGCTCGCAGGAAGCGCTGGCCCAGTCGCTGCTGAAG
>NZ_JBFUGX010000357.1:0-4291 GCF_056402675.1 Polaromonas sp. P3_C2
AACCGGCAACAGGCCGGCAAGGGGGGCGCAGGCGAGTGCGACAGTGAGGGTGCGGCGATGGATCTTCATTTTGTCTCCTTGGTTGAAATGGAACTGAAAGCTCTCTGGTGATCTTCAATGGCTCAGGCTAGCACGTAACCGGTCTTGACGGTGGTGTAGAACTCGGCAGCGTAGCGGCCTTGTTCGCGTGAGCCGTAACTCGACCCCTTGCGCCCGCCGAACGGAACGTGGAAGTCGACACCCGCAGTAGGCAGGTTCACCATGGTCATGCCGACTTCTGCATGACGCTTGAAATGCATGGCGTGCTTGAGGGAAGTCGTGCAGATGCCTGCACAGAGGCCGAAGGGTGTGTCGTTGGCCAGGGCCAGCGCGTGTTCAAAGTCATCGGCCTGCAACACACATGCTATCGGCCCAAAAATCTCTTCGCGCGCAATGCGGTGTTCCGGCCGGGCCAGGAAGAGCGCCGGATTCATGTAATGCCCCGGTGTCGGGCGCTCCAGCAATTCGCCGCCCCAGACATGCTCGGCACCTTCGTTGCGCCCTATGTCCAGATACGACTGGTTCTGTTCGAGCTGGCTGCGATCAACCACCGGGCCCATTTCGATACCCCGCTCCAGCGCGTGGCCCACCTTGAGCCCGGCAATGCGGTGGCGCAGGCGCGCAACGAATGCATCGTGTACGGGCGCTTCCACGATGAGCCTGCTTGACGCGGTGCAGCGCTGGCCGGTCGAAAAGTACGAGCCTTGCACGGCGCATTCGACGGCCTGGTCAAGATCGGCATCAGCCAGTATCACCAGCGGATTTTTGCCACCCATTTCAAGCTGCACCTTGGCGCGGCGCGCGGAAGCCGACTGAAGGATGCGTTCGCCGGTTGTCACCGAGCCCGTGAAACTCAGCGCATTGACCAGGGGATGGTCGACCAGCGTTTGCCCGACTTCCCGRCCGCTTCCCATGACAAGGTTGAAGACGCCCGCAGGCAGCCCRCAGCGGCTGATGATTTCGGCCAGAGCCCAACCGCAGGTGGGCACCAGCTCGGCCGGTTTGAAAATCACCGTGTTCCCATAGGCCAGTGCCGGCGCGATTTTCCAGGCCGGAATCGCCAGCGGGAAATTCCATGGTGCGATGATTCCCACCACGCCGACAGGTTCACGCGTCACGTCGACCTGAATGCCGGGCCGGACCGATGCCATGGTCTCCCCCTGAACACGCAATGCTTCGCCTGCGAAAAACTTGAATATCTGGCCGGCCCGTGCCGCTTCGCCCACGCCTTCGGGCAAGGTTTTTCCTTCTTCCCGTGACAGCAGCATGCCCAGCTCATCTTTTCGCGCCAGGATCTCGCTGCCGATCTGGTCAAGTACATCAGCCCGGCGTTGCGGCGTGCTGTGACTCCAGTGCGGCAATGCCTCGGCTGCGGCCCGGATCGCAAGTTCGGTCTGGTTGCGGTCGGCACGTGCGTACTCGCTGACCACCTCCCGGGTATCCGAGGGGTTGGTGCTGGTGCCCGTGGTGGTGCCGGTTTCCCAGCGCCCATTGATATAGTGCCGGGCGTTTTGTTGCAGTTCGCCAAATTTCATGAGAGTGAGAGCCTCGTCTTCATAGCGCTGCAGTCTAGAATTAATTTTGATATCAATCCAATTGTTTTTTTGACAAAATAGATATCGTTCTACGCATTCTGGAAAACCCGATGAGCACCTACAACCACTGGTTCATACGCGCACGGCTCAAGACAAGGCAATTGCTGTTACTGGTTGCACTGGCCGAAGAAGGCAATATTCATCGCGCAGCGCAGGTTCTCAGCATGACCCAGCCGGCGGCGTCCAAGTTGCTCAAGGATCTGGAAGATGTTCTGGAGGTACAGCTTTTTGAGCGCTTGCCCCGGGGCATGCGGCCAACCTGGTATGGCGAAACCATGATCCGGCATGCGCGCATGGCACTGGCCAGCCTGAACCAGGCACATGACGAGCTGACCGCACTCAAAACCGGCCACTTCGGCCAGGTCGGCATCGGCGCCATCACGTCGCCGGGCCTGGCCTTGTTGCCGTCTGCGGTGGCCGTGGTCAAACAGGAGCACCCGAGCCTGCGCATTTCGCTGGATATCGAAACCAGCCCGGTGCTGCTGGAGCGGCTGGAGCAGGGCAAGCTCGACATCCTCGTGGCACGCCTCTTTGCCGAACACGACAAGACCAATTTGCGCTATGAGCCCCTGGTCGAGGAGCCGGTGTGCGCCATGGCGAGGCCGGGACATCCACTGCTGGGTGTGTCTGGCCTCACCCTGCGCGACGTGGTGGCCGCCGCCTGGATTGTGCCGCCCGCGGGCAGCGTCCTGCGGCACCGGTTCGAGCTGATGTTCCGCGAGGATGGGCTTGCTCCACCCATCAACGTGGTGGAGTCTTCAGCCCTGCTTTTCATCACGCGCATGCTGCAGCAAAGCGACATGGTGGCCGTGGTCGCGGCCGATGTGGCGCGGTATTACGCCGCGCACGGTATCGTCTCGGTACTGCCGCTGGACATGCCCTGCCACATGGACGCCTTCGGCATCATCACCCGCACCGACCGGCTGCCATCGCCAGCCGCCAAGGTCATGATGAAAGCGCTGAAGACAGCGAGCCTGACACTCTATGGCCGCAGGCTGGAGATGGACTAAAAGTCTTCGCGACTCAGGCCAAGGACACCGCGGAACCGGCTTTGCCGGGCCGCCAGTGTCGCCCCCTGAGGGGCTGAGAGCCGCGGCTCCAAGCCTGCCCGCGCAGGCTTGGACGGCTCCGAAGAGCCGTCGCGTCTGGCGGCGGTACGGGGCGCCGAAGGCGCCCCGGGGGGATTGTTAAACCCAGCCGGCATCCACCGTGAACTCCTGCGCTGTGCACATGGCGGCGTCATCGGATGCCAGGAACAGCACCATGCGCGCGATGTCGTGGGGCAGCAGCTTGTCGGGCAGGCATTGGTTGCGCTGGAGTTCCTTCTCGCCTTCGGCATCCAGCCAGAGCTTGATCTGCCGCTCGGTCATGACCCAGCCCGGCGACACGGTGTTGATGCGGATGCGGTCCCGGCCCAGCGTTTTCGCGAGGCCGCGCGTCAGGCCGTTCACCGAAGATTTGGCGATGGCATAACAAGGGTAGCCTGCGCCCTTGCCTTGCCAGCCGGTGGAGCCCAGGTTGATGATGGAGCCGGCGCCGAGGCGCTGCATGCCCGGCACCACCGACTGGATTGCAAAGAAGGCGGGCCGTTCATTGATCGCGATGCGGTCGTCGTAGTAGGCGGGCGTTACAGACTCCAGGCTGTGGCGGTCATCGCTGGCAACATTGTTGACCAGCACCGAAAAGTCGCCCAGCGCGCTTGCTGCGTCGGTGATTGCCGACTGCAGCGCGGCCACGTCCCGCACATCGCAGGCGCGCCACCATGGGCGGGCGTGCCCCGCATCTGCCAGCTCCTGCGCAAGCGCTTCACTGGCCTCCTTCGCGACATCGATGAAGGCAACGCGCGCGCCCTGCTGCGCAAAGGCTGTCACGATGGCGGCGCCTATGCCGCTGCCTCCGCCGGTGACAAATACCGACCGCTTGTTCAGGCTGGGAAAGACGGAGAGGGTCTCGCTTGCGGGAGCGGCACGCATGGGGGCAGAGCTGGAAATGTTTGACATTGCAAGTTGTGTATCAATTAATATAAAAAGAATAAGTTTCCAACATCACTATGCATTGATATCATCCACCGCGTCAAGAGGCCACCGCACAGCCCCGCAATACGGAGACATTAGTGACATTGATTCCAGACACCCCCGCGGGCATGCATCAGCAGCGGCCGGCCATGCCGGTCCCCGGCAAGGTGCATTGCGTCCATCCGGCGGGCGCCCTGCTGGGTGAGGGTACCTTGTGGTCGCCGCGGGAGCAATCCCTGTATTGGGTGGACATTCTTGGCTGCCGCCTGCACCGCTTTCACCCCGCCACCGGCGCGCGCAGCAGCTGGGCCTTTGACGAGGAAATTTCCGCGCTGGCCGAGCGGGCGCATGCGCCCGGTCTGATCGTGACCCTGCGGCGCGGCTTCGCGCTGTTTGACCCCGCTTTGGGCGGCGAACCACACTACCTGCACCAACCCGAGGCTACGTTGCCGGGCAATCGCTTCAACGATGGCAAGTGCGATGCGCAAGGCCGCTTTTGGGCGGGGACGATGGACTTTGACTGCGTGGCCCCCACCGGCGCGCTGTATCGCTATGACCCTGATGGCCGCTGCACGCGCCATGAAGAAGGTTTTGCGGTGACCAACGGCCCCACCTGGTCCGCCGACGGTCGCACCCTGTATT
>NZ_JBFUGX010000358.1:0-4290 GCF_056402675.1 Polaromonas sp. P3_C2
GTCGGGGTCGGCGCCCACGCCATTGACCACCCGCCCGCTGTTTTGCAAACGCACCGTGACTTCTCCCTGGCTTTCTGTTGATCCGCTGATGGCGTTCACAGAGTAAAGCACCATCTCCGCACCGCTTTTGACGTGTGACTCGATGGCTTTGAGGGAGGCATCAACAGGGCCGTTGCCGTCGGATTCGCCTTTGACTTCCTTGCCGGCCACAGTGAACACGACGCTGGCCTGAGGGCGTTCGCCGGTTTCGCTGTGTTGCGACAGGGAMACAAAGCCGTACTGTTCGTTGTCATGCGAAGCGCTTTCATCGCTCGCCAACGCCAGGATGTCCTCGTCAAAGATCTCGCTCTTGCGGTCCGCGAGTTCCTTGAACTTGGCGAAGGCGTTGTTGATGTCCGCTTCGCTTTCCATGGCGACACCGAGCTCCAGCAGACGCTGCTTGAACGCATTGCGCCCGCTCAGCTTGCCCAGCACKATCTTGTTGGCGCTCCACCCCACGTCTTCGGCGCGCATGATTTCATAGGTGTCGCGCGCCTTGAGCACACCGTCCTGGTGAATGCCGGAGGCATGCGCAAACGCATTGGCGCCGACCACGGCCTTATTCGGTTGCACCACAAAACCGGTGGTCTGGCTCACCATGCGGCTGGCCGCCAGAATGTGCTGCGTGTCGATTCCAAGTTCGAGGCCGAAGTAGTCCTTGCGGGTTTTGACCGCCATCACCACCTCTTCAAGCGAGCAGTTGCCGGCACGCTCGCCCAGCCCGTTGATGGTGCATTCCACCTGCCGCGCGCCGCCAATCTTCACACCGGCCAGAGAGTTGGCCACGGCCATCCCCAGGTCGTTGTGGYAGTGCACGGACCAGACAGCCTTGTCGCTGTTGGGGATACGCTCGCGCAGGTTCTTGATGAAGTTGCCGTAGAGCTCGGGGATGGCGTAGCCTACCGTGTCGGGCACGTTGATGGTGGTCGCGCCTTCCTTGATCACGGCCTCCAGCACACGGCACAGGAAATCCGGGTCGGAGCGATAACCGTCTTCAGGGCTGAACTCGATATCGCCCATCAGATTTTTGGCAAAACGCACGGAGAGCTTGGCCTGCTCGAACACCTGATCGGGTGTCATGCGCAGTTTCTTTTCCATGTGCAGGGCGCTGGTTGCAAGGAACAGATGCAGACGCCCCGATGCCGCAGGTTTCAAGGCTTCTGCAGCGCGGGAGATATCCCTGTCGTTGGCACGCGCCAGCGAGCAGATGGTGGAGTCCCTCACCACCTCCGCAATAGCCTTCACGCATTCGAAATCGCCATTGGAGCTGGCAGCAAACCCGGCTTCGATCACATCGACCTTCAGGCGCTCCAGCTGGCGGGCAATCCGCAGCTTTTCGTCCTTGGTCATGGAGGCGCCGGGCGATTGCTCGCCGTCGCGCAAGGTAGTGTCAAAAATAATGAGTTTGTCGGTCATGGTGGGATTCCTGATGCGTTGGGCGCTCTGTGTTTTGAGGTATCTGAAGCGGTTAACCCGTAATGGTAGCAACGCCTGCAGGCTGGCTGGCCTTGCTGCGCTGCAGG
Organism: Polaromonas sp. P3_C2; assembly: GCF_056402675.1. Taxonomy (NCBI): domain Bacteria; kingdom Pseudomonadati; phylum Pseudomonadota; class Betaproteobacteria; order Burkholderiales; family Comamonadaceae; genus Polaromonas; species Polaromonas sp. P3_C2. Next base: position 1,563 of record NZ_JBFUGX010000358.1, read on the forward strand.
CCCGAGACTATGGCCTTGAGCGATGCGGAGATGATGTTGCCATCCATACCGACGCCGAACAGCGTCTGGTCGTTGATCCGCAGTTCCAAGTAGGCCACGGCCTGCGCGCTCGCCCCGGCTCCGATGGCATGCTCGTGATAGTCCAGCACGCGAACGGAGTGGCCTGTCGCTGCGGCCAGGCCACCCACGAAAGCATCGATGGGGCCCGTCCCGGTGCCTTCAACGGCGTGATGGCGGCCCGCAAACTCGACCTCGGCTTTAATGTGGAAGGACTCGCCACCGGTCTTTCCGGTTTCTTCAATCACCAGGCGCTGGGGTGCGGCGATGGTCTGCACGCCATATTCCTTTTCAAACAGCGCAAAGATGTCTTTGCCGGTCAACTCCTTGCCGGTCGCATCCATCACCGATTGCACCACCTGGCTGAACTCGATCTGCAATCGGCGCGGGAGCTCGAGGCCGAACTCGCTTTCCAGCAAGTAGGCGATGCCACCCTTGCCGGACTGGCTGTTGACGCGGATCACGGCTTCATAGCTGCGGCCCAGGTCCTTAGGATCGATGGGCAAATAAGGCATGTCCCACACGTCGCCTTCTTTGCGCGCAGCGAAAGCCTTCTTGATGGCGTCCTGGTGCGAGCCGGAGAACGAGGTGTAGACCAGGTCGCCTGCATAAGGATGGCGGGGATGCACGGGCAGCTGGTTGCAATGCTCCACCGTGCGGCGAATTTCGTCGATTTCCGAGAAGTCCAGCCCAGGCGACACGCCTTGCGTGTAGAGATTGAGCGCGATGTTCACCAGGTCCACATTGCCGGTGCGCTCGCCGTTGCCGAAGAGGCAGCCTTCAATGCGGTCGGCGCCAGCCATCAAGGCCAACTCGCCGGCCGCAGTGCCCGTACCGCGGTCATTGTGGGGATGAACCGAGATCACGATGGCGTCGCGCCTGGCCAGGTGGCGGTGCATCCACTCCATCATGTCGGCAAAAATATTCGGCGTGGAATGCTCCACAGTGGACGGCAGGTTGATGATGCATTTTCGCTTGGGCGTCGGCTGCCAGACCTCGGTCACGGCATCAACCACGCGCTTGGAAAACGCGAGCTCAGTGCCCGACCACATCTCGGGTGAGTACTGGAACGTCCATTGCGTTTCAGGCTGTGCCGCTGCCAGTTGCTGGAAGAGCCGCGCATTGTCGGTCGCGAGCTGGACAATCTCGTCCTCATTCATGCCCAGCACCACGCGGCGCATAACCGGGGCGGTGGCGTTGTAGAGGTGGACGATGGCTTTTTTGGCGCCCTTGAGCGATTCGAAAGTGCGACGGATCAGCGGCTCGCGCGCCTGCGTCAACACCTGGATGGTGACGTCGTCGGGAATCAGATTGCCGTCGATGAGCTGGCGGAGAAAGTCGAATTCAATCTGGGACGCGGACGGAAAGCCCACCTCGATTTCCTTGAAGCCGATTTTCACCAGGGTGTGGAACATCCTCAGTTTGCGAGGAATATCCATGGGCTCGATCAACGCCTGGTTGCCATCCCGCAGGTCCACGCTGCACCAGATGGGCGCTTGCGTCAGCACGGCATCGGGCCATGTGCGGTCGGCCAGTCGGACTGGCGCGAAGGATTGGTATTTGCTGGAAGGTGTTTTCAACATGGTCATTTCGTCAACCCCAAAGATTACAAAAAAACCAGCAACCCAAAGAAAAACGGCCCGTTGCTGGTGCAAACGGGCCGTTGAATCAGGTGTACGCGTGCGCTACCGTCTCCGCCCGTTGGCAGATAGCAGTAGTGCTAGCGAAATTTGTTTCATCTGCTCAATGTACCACAATTATTTGTGAAGGCCGCGCTCGTCGGGTTCGTCGGTGGACGTCGAGATCACGCTGGTCTGCTGGCCCTTGGCCTTGCGCCAGCCGTATAGCACATAGCCCGAAAAACCGTACAGCACAAACAGGCCGAACATCACGGTCGGTGGATGAATATTGATAACGGCGATCCCAAGTGCAATCAACACAATGGCGGCGAAAGGCACGCTGCGCTTCATCTGCACGTCCTTGAAGCTGTAGAACGGCACATTTGTGACCATCGTGAGGCCCGCATAGAGCGTGAGGCCGAAGGTCACCCAGCGCACTTCCAGCCCACTGACTCCCGCATCGGTCATCAGCCAGATAAAGCCGGCCACCAATGCCGCCGCGGCGGGCGACGGCAGACCCTGGAAGAAGCGCTTGTCGACCACGGCCGTGTTCACATTGAAGCGAGCCAGGCGCAGCGCAGCGCAGGCGCAATACACAAAAGCGCCTATCCAACCCCACCGCCCCAGGCTGGTCAAGGCCCAGACGTAGGCGATCAACGCCGGTGCGGCGCCGAAAGACACCATGTCCGAGAGCGAATCCATCTGCTCGCCGAAAGCGCTTTGCGTGTTGGTCATCCGGGCGACGCGGCCGTCCAGGCTGTCGAGAATCATGGCGCAAAACACACCAATGGCGGCTTGGTCGAAGCGCCCGTTCATGGCCATGACGATGGCGTAAAAGCCGCCAAACAGGGCGGCCAGCGTGAATAAATTGGGCAATATGTAAATGCCCTTGCGTCGCTTGCGTATCACCACCGCTTCGGTAGGGAACGCCGAATCTTCACCATCATGCATAAAAACACTCCTGAGGCACAACTGGTGCGCGCAAACAGCTATCAAATTCATAGCACCTGTAGATGCCATCCAGAAGCCGGGCCTCCTTGAAGGAATAAGCC
>NZ_JBFUGX010000359.1:0-4280 GCF_056402675.1 Polaromonas sp. P3_C2
ACGTGCAACTGGCCGACATGCAGATCGTTGTCATCAGCGGCTTGCCTCCCGACGCCATTGCGGCACGCGGAGGCTTGCCCCAGCACGCCCACCTGCTGAAAAAACCTGTCAACTTTGAATGGCTGCACGGCTACCTCACCGCTTTGGTGACGGCTAACCGGAAGTGGAGGGCTTGAGCCCCCACGCTTTTCACTTCGCCTTCGGCTTCGTGTAATGCGCTGCCCCCCGAGGGGGCGCTGCGCCTGCGGTCTGGCAAAGCCAGTCCCGCGGCCCCTGCTGGTAAAGAAGGGGCCCCACAGCCATCCATTGCATTCTTATGTGCCTAGTCGGGCTGCGGACCAATCCTGGCGAGCGCGAGAAGCTACTAAAAACATAGCGCGTGTCTTGACCCCGCTTACGGACTAACGCTACTGAAACGGTAAATCCCGTCGGCGTCCAGCCGCCGCGTGAGCTTTTCTCCAAACCACAGTGCGTGCAAGTGCGCCACGGCTTCGCCCATGGCGAAGGTGGTCTGGTGCAGGTCCAGCTTGCGGGGGAACATGATGGGCAGGATGTCGGCGGCACTACAGGGCGCGGCGGTGCAGGCCGTCATCACTTCGGCCAGGCGGTCTCGGTGGTGGTCGTGCAGCTGGCCTATGCGTGTATGCAGCCCGTGAAAGGGTTTGCCGTGGGAGGGCAGCACCAACGTGTCTTCAGGCAGCGGCAGGAATTTGTCGATGGACTCAAGAAACAGCGTGAGCGCGTTCGATTCCGGCTCCATGTCGTAAACGCTGACATTGGTTGAAATGCGCGGCAACACCATGTCGCCGCTGATGAGGGTGTCCAGCGCTTCGCAGTGCAGCGCGATGTGTTCGGGTGCATGGCCGTAGCCGCTGATGCAGCGCCAGTCGCGCCCGCCGATTCGCACCGTCATGCCGTCCATGATGCGGACGTAGCTGGCCGGCACGGCCGGCACCATGCCGGGGTAGTAGCTGGCCCGGCCGCGGATTTTCTCGACGGATTCCGGATCCACCAGTCCGTGCGCGGCAAAAAAGCGCGCGGCGCTTTCCCCGCCGAAACCCGTGGTGCTTTGTGAGCCGATGCGGGCCGAAAGATAGTCGGTGGCGCTGATCCACAACATGCACACCCGTTTGGGCGTGGTCCAGCGTTCGCAGAGCCAGTGCGCCAGCCCGATATGGTCGGGGTGCATGTGCGTCACGATGACACGCAGCACCGGCATGCCTTCCAGCTGGGTGGCAAAAATCGCCTCCCACTGCGCTTTGGACTCTTCCCGGCTGATGCAGCAGTCCACGATGGTCCAGCCCTGTATCTTCGCGCCCGCCCGGTCCGGGTCGTCCATCTCGTCGCGCAGCAGCCACAGGTTGATGTGGTTCAGCGCGAAGGGCAGGGCCATGCGTATCCACTTGACGTCCGGCGCCACCTCCATGGCCATGCCCGACTCGGGCAGGGTGTCTCCAAAGGGGTAATCCAGTTGCTGCTCAAGGAGGTTCATGTCATCATTCGCGGTATATTTGACGTTTACGTAAACGTCATACACAACCATTGTAGGGACCGCGCCTGTTTCGCGCTGTCGCCCGCGTTTGCAAAGACCACATCATGGCCACTACCTACACCATCAGCGACCTGGCAAAAGAGTTTGACCTGACGACGCGCGCCATGCGTTTTTACGAAGACATGGGCTTGCTGCAGCCCCAGCGCGAAGGGGCGGGCGGACGCAACCGCGTGTACACCGCGCGTGACCGTACCCGGCTCAAGCTTACCCTGCGCGCCAAGCGTTTGGGCCTGTCGCTGACCGAGGCCAAGGACATCATCGACATGTACGACAGCCCGCGCGACACCGGGCCGCAGCTGCGCAAGTTCCTCGCCATCCTGGCGCAGCACCGCGCACAGCTGGAGGAGCAGATGACCGAACTGCAGGGCAACCTCGAAGAGGTGAAAACGCACGAGCGCGAGGCCAAGGCGCTGCTGGCGAAACTTGAGAAAGCGAAGCAGGCGGCGTAGCGGTGACCTGCTTTGCGACTAGCCCCATGACGATCGATTCCCTGCGCCGCGCGGCCCTGGTCCTGTTCGCGGTGGGCCTGCCCGCCCTCGCGGCGGCCCAACAGGGATGCACCGGTTCATTCCTCAACCCCCAGCAGCGATTTCCGTTCAATGAAGCGCGGGCGGCCGGTGCGCCGGCGGTGTTCGGCCATGGCCTGCCATTGGAGAACGTGACGTATCGCGTTGCCGGGGATCCCGAAGCCCATTCGCTCGAGGAGTACCTTACCCGTTTCTGCACGACGGGGTTTCTCGTCCTGCATGAGGACCGGATCGTCTATGAGCGATACCTGCAGGGAACCGGCACCCAGGACGCGCTGCTCTCGGCGTCCATGTCGAAGACGATCCTGTCGCTGCTGGTCGGCGTGGCAGTCGCGGAAGGCAAGCTGGCGCTGGGCACCACCGTCAGGCAGGTCTTGCCCGGCTTCGGAGCCAGCGCATTTGCCGACGACACGGTGGAGGATCTGCTGCGGATGGCCACCTCGGCCAAGCTTCATGCCGCCTACGAGGCGGGCGCGATATCGGACAACCGCGCGACCGACCCCACCGTCTCGCCGCGCCAGAGCATGCGGCGCTACCTGCAGGAGAGGACGGATCGATCCCCCGCCGGCAAGACCTTCAGCTACAACGGCGCGGTGAGCGCGTTGCTCGGCCTCATGCTGAGCGAACGTACGGGCGTGAGCAACACCGCATATCTGGAGGACAGGATGTGGTCGCGCCTCGGGGCCGAGGGCAGCGGCTTCTGGATCAAGAATTTCCATGGCGAGGAGGGTGTTCAAGGCCAGTTCGCCGCGCGCCTGCGCGACTACGGCCGGCTGGGGACGCTGGTGCTGAACCGGGGGCAGGCGGCAGGCGGGCAGGTCGTGCCCGCCGCATGGATCGACGAGATGGTCATGCTACGGCCGGACAAGCCGCAGCCCAAGGGGGCCCCGTTCTATGGGTTGCACGTCTGGATTCCACAGGCGGCCGGCGGCCGGTCCTTTTTCTGGGGTGTCGGCGGCCAGAATATCTTTGTCGATCCCGTCGCCCGCATGGTGATTGTCCATACGGGCAATTCACGGGAAGCGCAATTTGCCGGCGATGCGCATCTCTTTCCCCTTCGGGACGCGATCGCACGGACGCTCAGGTCGCGCGCGAAGCTTTCACCGCCCTTGGACAGCGCTTCCGCCAGCAGGCATAATTGACGTTTACGTAAACGTCAACTAAAACAAGAGCCGCCTTTTATCCGTTCAAAGGGTCTTCCATGGATGCAACCGCCGCACCGTCCACACTGTTTCGCCGCATTGAAGCCAGCTTTCTGCGCCAGGGCCTGATGCAGCACCTCGGTGCGCGCCTGCTGCGCGTGGAGCCCGGCCTGTGCGAGGTGGCCCTGCCCTATTCGGAGCACGTCACGCAGCAACAAGGCACTTTCCACGGCGGCGCCATGGGCGCGCTGGCCGATATCGCCGGTGGTTACGCCGCGCTGACCATGGCTGCGGAAGATTCCGAGGTCACCACGGTCGAATACAAGATCAACTTCATGGCCGGTTTCAGGGACGGCGAGCTGCGCGCCCTGGGCCGCGTCGTCAAGGCCGGCAAGCGCATCATCGTCACGACCGCTGAAGTCACGCACGTCGGCGCAGCGGGCAAGGAAAGCGCCTGCGCGCTGATGCAGCAGACGCTGGTGCCCGTGCCCAAGACCTACTAATCCAATCCCGTCATACGACTTCAGAAAGCCCACCATGACCAACATGCCCGGACTCAACTTCATGCTCGGTGAAGACATCGACGCCCTGCGCGACGCCGTGCGCGAATTCGCGCAGGCCGAAATCGCCCCGCGCGCCGCCGAGATCGACCGCAACGACCAGTTCCCGATGGACCTGTGGAAAAAAATGGGCTCGCTCGGCGTGCTCGGCATCACCGTGGGTGAGGAATACGGCGGCGCCAACATGGGCTACCTGGCCCACATGATCGCCATGGAAGAAATCAGCCGCGCCAGCGCCTCGGTGGGCTTGTCGTACGGCGCGCACAGCAACCTCTGCGTCAACCAGATCAAGCGCAACGGCACCGATGAGCAGCGCAAAAAATATTTGCCCAAGCTCATCACGGGCGAGCACGTGGGTGCGCTGGCCATGAGCGAACCCGGCGCCGGCAGCGACGTCATCAGCATGAAGCTCAAGGCCGAAGACAAGGGCGGCTACTACCTGCTCAACGGCAGCAAGATGTGGATCACCAACGGCCCCGATGCCGACACCCTGGTGGTC
>NZ_JBFUGX010000360.1:0-4266 GCF_056402675.1 Polaromonas sp. P3_C2
ACTGGATGGCCTACAACACTGCGCATGATGTCACGCTGCCCAAGGCCAGCGGCGAGAAGCTCGGCTTCTTCATGTACCCCGTGGCTGAAAATGCGGCCGGCCGTTTTGACTCCTACGCACCGGATGATTTCAAGTATCAAATCACTGCAAAAGAGGTCAGGGCCTGAGCATCACGCGGCGTGCAGCCTTAAAAGGGTTGAAGATGCAGGAAACAATGGGACTGCGGAGCCGGCGGTTTTAAGGACGGCTTGCTCAGAGCGCTTTCATCGTTTGGATCATGTCGTCAACTTGCTCAATGCAAAAAGCTGGGTGAAACTGGACGGAAAATTTGCGGGGTTTCACGGAATTTTTATAACTGTATAAATTTACTGTGTGTGGGCTTGAAACCCAGCATGCAAGCGGCTTACAGGAGTTTTAGATGTCCAGATTAGATTGCAAGCGCCAGGTTATATCGCAGGTTTTGCGGCATACATTACGTTAGATTTTCAAATGTACGCGCTCACGGTTTTAGTATTTCTGGTCCTGCCTGTTGGTATGGCGTCATTTCTTCTCTGGCGCGCCTATCAGATGGGAGTCAAAGGCCGCGTTGAACTTACACATCAATGGATTGCGCGCCCGCCTGAAGGCATTGAAGCATTTGCGCGATGGTTTGCTTGGCGCGACTTAACGTTTGGAGCGGGCCTGTTGGCTTGCCTGATGCTGCTACTGGCTTTGCCCCAATACTTTGCCGCTTGGATACCTCTCATGGMACTATTCGGTTTCATACATCAAGGATTCACTGGCCATGCACTTCACAAGCTCAGGAAAAGAAATTCAATCTAACAGGGTGCTCGTCGCGGACAAGCAGCGTCAGAATGCCGCTTCGCGGCGCATGCTGCGTGCCGGGCAGCGCCAACGTTAAACGGCAGGCATGGCRGCATTCAAGCATCACAGCGCTTTCCCAAAGGAAAAGGACATTCAAGGGCGCCTGTACCCGCATGTCTGCTTTCATTGTAAGAAGTCTTTTAAAAAGCCCATTAGTGAGGCACCAAGGCTTTGCCCGCAGTGCACAGGCGAAATGGTGAGGCTCAGTCGCAAATTCTCAGCACCTGCCGCAGTTGACACTCTTCAATGGAAAAAGGTGCAGCTTTTGGTGGAGCACGGCTTTCTATTTCAGTCGGTTTATGAGCCAACGGAATCAGGCGGGCGGCAGAAGACAAGCTATCCGGAAACATTTGAGCAGGCGAAAGAGTTTGTTGTTGCCTTTAAGTCGCAGGCGGTGAATCGTGCCGCTTAACATTTCGGCCCACGCGGACACTCAGCAGCAGATAGCCGCTGCGCRGCGCTTGCTGCGTGCCGGTGGCCTCCAACGTTAAAGGGCAACGCGCTAATGTTGTCCATCCACTCCACATCGTCGAACCGTGAACTCCGCATCAGTAGGGGGCAAGGCGGCTATTTCGTCGTTGAGATCGTGGGTCACCGCGTCACGGCCCTTACGGAAGTCTGGATAGACGATGACGCCGTTCACCTCGGGCGCTTCTTCGTTGATCTCGGGGCGAACAAACGGCCGTGGAAGGGCACTCGCGAGTGGCAATCACTTGAACAAGATCTCAAATTCTCCGTTACTTGCAACGCGCTCGGTAATGTCACGTTTGACATACATCTCTCTGGAATGCCGGGCGCACCGGAGGAGTGGAGCGTACGGGTTGGACTGGACACGGAGCTTGGGCAACTCCCAAGAATCGGAGAGGAAGCGGAGGATCTGTTGAATGCCAAGGACACCCTTTAACATGACGGTCAACACGGACACGCACCTGCAGAATGCCGCTATGCGGCAAGTTGTTGCGTGTCGGTCACCTTCACGTTAGACCGCACATGAAACAGAGAATCAAGTGCAACGGTGTGCGTTACAGGCAAGGATTCATTGAAGTCGTGCCCGGCATTCATCCACATCACGTCAATCTCGAAGTCTGGAACGTGCATCCCGATCTAGACATCAGCCAAAGTTCATTGGAATCTCAGTCAATCCCGGACGAGGCTATCGTCGCAAACGTCGAAATCGAGGTTGATCTTGAGAGGGCCAAAGCACTTGTCAAGGCTCTTAACGCTGCCATCGAGGCGGTCGAACGAGCGGACAGTGTGCGGTCTAACCTTTCCTTCAAGCGGACGCCTGACGGCGCCGCTTAAGTCAAACGTTAGATATCCACATGTCCGCTACAACGATCATTGCAATTGGGGCCATTCTGGCCGTATTGGCTTACGTCTTCGTCTCGGCGAACAGAGCAGGCCAAGTGGCAGTTCCCGATTTGCGCGTTCTGTCCCAACTGAGGCAAGTTGGCTCCAAGCTGAATCAACCGCACAAGGTCGACTTTTTCTTGCATTTGCCGTCGCAAGATTCAGCAGACCGCGTGGCAAAAGACCCATCTTTCCACGGATACGACGTGCAGGTGAAGCCCGGCGCGCAAGACTCATCCGAGTGGCTTGTTCAGGCGAGCAAAACGATGGTTCCAGATTTAAAGGTCCTGGTAGAGATCCGGGAACATCTTTCAGCTTTAGCCTCGGCAAATGGAGGTGCGTACGACGGCTGGGGCGCCGAGGTGGTCCGGTGACCGCAACATCTAACCCGGCACTCAAGCGGACGGTCGTATCTGCCGCCGCTTACTTGGTACGTTAGGCCGCTACATGCCAGACATATTTCACTTCATATCAGAATACTTCTGGTTAGCTCTTCTCGGGTTTGGAGCATTCAACTATTGGAAAGCACGTCGCGATATTGAAAACATGGGCAGTGTTGAATCTGCGGCCGAAGGGGTGAACTATCTGAGACGCTTTGCCATCGGCGCCAATCTACCGTGGGTCGTCATGGGTCTTGGGTGTGTGTCTGGCTACACTCCAACGGTTTGGCACTATTTCCGTCCACAAGACGGCAATCCCTTTGTCATTGCCTGGTTGACGGTAATCCTATGCACGGCGTCTGTTTATGCTTGGTGGGTGTTGTTTGCGGGCGGCGCCGAAAAGGTTCAAGAGTTCAACCTGCTTAGCTCTATCGGACAGCGCACATTCAAGCAAAAATCCCCCCGGTCAATCAAGTTGCTCGCAATCCTCGGGGTTTTCATGGTTCCGATCTGGGTGCTACTCGTCGTGGTTCAGAATGTACCGTTGCCAAAATGACGCACCCTAACTGGTCAGTCAACCCGGACGCGGAGCCTCTGCTGCCTTCGGTCGCACCTTGCCGTGGCCGCCGGTTACGTTCACGTTAGGTATCCGAGCAACAGTCGCGCCTTCAAAGGAAATGCCATGAATGAAGTTGTGTTTGGTCTTCTTGTGGTCCTTGTCGCCATTGCCACCGCCGGGTTACGCGTCGCCAATCAATATGAACGCGCCGTCGTATTTAGGCTGGGAAAGCTTCAAGGCCTTCGCGGCCCTGGCCTCTATTGGATAGTTCCAGCAATCGAGTGGCAACGAACAATTGACATTCGAACCGTTACTACTTCCGTTGATCAGCAAGAAACCATCACGAAGGACAACGTTCCGGTGAAGGTCACTGTTGTCATTTGGTATTCCATTACAGACCCAATTAAGTCCGTTGTTGAAGTGGTCGACGTGGGAAGAGCTGTCGTTCAAGTTGCTTTGACATCAATGCGCAACGTCATAGGTCGACACACGCTTGACGACGTGCTAAAGGAACAGGAAAGACTTGGCACAGATATGCGCAAAGTCATTGATGGCGCGACCGAACCTTGGGGAGTCAAGGTCACAAGAGTGGAGATGCGCAATGTTGAAATTCCTGAATCCATGCAGCGGGCAATGGCTCAAGAAGCTGAGGCACTTCGTGAAAAGCGAGCGCGAATCATCAAGGCCGAGGCCGAGCTTGAGGCGGCGGTGAAGCTTAGAGAAGCAGCTGGCCTCATCATGGAAAATCCCGCGGGTCTGGAACTGCGACGGATGCAGATGATTACCGAGGTAGGAGCCGAGCAAAACACGACCACGATCATCATGATGCCAAGTGAGTTCGTGTCGATGGCTAAAGGCATCTCGGAATGGACAACCAAGCGTGGCGGCGAGGGGCCAAGAGATGATCGGGAGACCTAACCCTTCCTTCAAGCGGACGTGCCTACGGCACGCCGCTTAAGTCAAACGTTAGGCAACATCAGAAGCCGCCATGAGCCTGCATCCAGACTATCCTGTCGTCACGGGAACCTATCAAATGACCGATGAATGGGCGGTCRCTCTTCCTGAAAGGTTCAATCGACGAATAGAAGATGGAAGCCTTGTTCTCTGGAGGGC
>NZ_JBFUGX010000361.1:0-4257 GCF_056402675.1 Polaromonas sp. P3_C2
CCTCCCAGTGCTGCACCACCTTGCCATGCTTGTCCACACTTTCAAGCAGGACGGGAAAACCCCAAAGGCGCGCAACATGCTTGATCACCTCCTGGACATCGTCCGTGAGCGTTCGGTCGTTGTGGCGGCTGTGGCGCAAGGTCAGGGAGCGGGTCCCGCGCACGTCCACGTCCCAGACCTGTATGTTGGGCTCGCGGTAATTCAGGTCATGCTGGCGCGACAGCGCCTCGCGTACATGCCGATAACCCGCGTCGTCATGAATGGCCGCCACTTCAAGCTCGGACTTGCTCGCATCATCCACCACTGAGAAGAGGCGGAATTCGCGTATCAGACGCGGCGAAAGGTATTGCCCGATGAAACTCTCGTCGCGGAAATGCCGCATCGCGTAGTCCAGCGTCTCCAGCCAGTTGGAGCCGGCAACGTCCGGCAGCCACTGCCGGTCTTCTTCCGTGGGAGACTCGCAAATGCGCTTGAGGTCGCTGAACATGGCAAACCCCAGCGCGTAGGGGTTGACGCCGTTGTAGCCCGGATGTGTCACCGGCGGCTGGTAAATGACATTGGTGTGGGATCGCAGGCATTCGATCATGAAGCCGTCGGTCAGCAAGCCCTCGTCGTACAGGGAATTGAGCAGTGTGTAATGCCAGAAGGTGGCCCAGCCTTCATTCATGATCTGCGTCTGGCGCTGTGGGTAAAAATACTGGCCGATCTTGCGCACGATGCGGATCACCTCGCGCTGCCAGGGTTCCAGCAGGGGCGCGTTCTTCTCGATGAAATACAGGATGTTTTCCTGCGGCTCCGGCGGAAAACGGCGATGGGTTTTTTCGGCCGGCTTGTCGGCAGACCTGGGGACTGTGCGCCACAGGTCATTGAGCTGCTGCTGCAGATAAGCCTCGCGGTCCTTGCGGCGGGCTTCTTCCTCCGCCAGCGACAGCTTCTGCGAGCGCTGGTAACGGTCCACGCCGTGGCTCATCAGGGCATGGCAGGAATCCAGCAGCTGCTCGACGGGCTCCCAGCCGTGGCGCTCTTCGCACTCGGCAATGTAGGCCCGCGCGTATACCAGGTAGTCGACGATGGCGCCGGCGTCGGTCCACATCTGGAACAGGTAGTTTCCCTTGAAGAAGGAGTTGTGCCCGTAGCAGGCATGCGCCATCACCAGCGCCTGCATGGGCATGGTGTTTTCTTCCATCAGGTAGGCGATGCAGGGGTTGGAATTGATCACGACTTCGTAAGCCAGCCCCATCTGGCCGCGCCGGTAATTTTTTTCCGTCGAGATGAACTGCTTGCCGAAGGACCAGTGCCGATAGTTCACCGGCATGCCCACCGAGGCATAGGCATCAATCATCTGCTCGGCCGTGATGACCTCGAGTTGCACCGGGTAGGTGTCCAGGCCGAAGGACTTTGCCTTTCGCGCAATCTCGCCGTGGTAGAGCTCGATCAACTCGAAGGACCAGTCGGACGGGCTGGGCAGGCAGGCATGCCGGCGCCCGGTGCCGGACAAGCCAGGCGCCGCCACTTCGGCAGGCTTTCTCTCGCTCTTTGTCATGGCTTGACGCCTTTTTTGAACAACTCCCTGAACACCGGGAAAATCTCGTCCGCGGCTGCGACCTTGCGCATCGCGAAATTACGGTTGTCCTCTTGCACCTGGGTGTACTCCTCCCAGAGGTTCTGGTCCTCTTCACCGACCTGGACATAGGCGAAATACCGCGACACCGGCAGCAGCTTGCCGACCAGCAATTCGCGGCAGCGTGCCGAATCCTGGTGCCAGTTATCGCCGTCCGAAGCCTGGGCGCCATAGATGTTCCAGTCGCCGGGAGGATAGCGCTCCTGGATGATCTGGTGCATCAAGGCCAGTGCGCTGGACACCACGGTGCCACCGGTTTCGGTGGACTGGAAGAATTCCTCTTCGGACACCTCGGTGGCCTGGGTGTGGTGGCGAATGAAGATGACGTCGGTTTTCTCGTAATGCTTCCTGAGGAACAGGTACAGCAGGATAAAAAACCGTTTGGCGATGTCCTTGCGCGTTTCGTCCATGGAGCCCGATACATCCATCAGGCAAAACATGACCGCCTTGGCACTGGGCTGCGGCACCCTGACCCGGTTGCGGTAACGCAGATCGAAGGGATCGAAAAACGGGATGGCCTTGAGGCGCCGGCGAAGCGCGTCGACTTGTGTCCTCAAGGARAGAATCTCGTCAGGCAGGTCCGGCGCGTCGCGCAGCGCCAGCGCCAGCTGCGCCTCCAGCTCATGCACCTGCCGCCGCGTCTCCCCGCCTATGGCGATGCGCCGGCTGAGCGCGACCCGCAGCGAACGCACCACGTGCAGGTTGGTCGGCGTTCCGTCCGAGATGAAACCGGCGCGGCGGGACTTCCATTCCGGCGCATCGGGCAAAAGCTGGGTACGTATGAGATCGGGCAGCGCAAGGTCGTCAAAAAAATACTGCATGAACTCTTCGCGCGTGATGCGGAAGACAAAGTCGTCCTCACCCTCACCGTCGGGACTGGCCTCACCGCCCGACCCGCCGCCGCTGCCGCCCTGCGGCCGCGCGATGCGGTCGCCGCGTACGTATTCGCGGTTACCGGGGTGCACAGTCTCGCGCGTGCCGCCGGTATGACCAAACACCGGCTGGTAAACGTCGCGCCGCGGCAATGTGACGTCTTCGCCCTGTTCGATGTCATGGATGCTGCGGCCCGCGACAGCACGGCGCACGGCGTCGCGTATCTGCCCACGGAATCGGCGCAGGAAACGCTCGCGGTTGCCGATGGACTTGTTCTTTCCCGCCAACCGCCTGTCAATGACTTGCTGGAGCACGTTGATCTCCGGTCACATACACATGACTACACCTGACACAGGACGCGCCGCCACGGCGCGCCGCGGCCCTCAGGAACTCTTGCGTACCCGCAGGTACCAGTCGCACAGCAACCGGACCTGCCGCGTGGTATACCCCTTGGCGACCATGCGGTTGACGAAGTCTTCGTGTTTTTGCTGCTCGTCCGCGCTGGCCTTGGCATTGAACGAAATCACTGGCAGCAGGTCTWCGGTGTTCGAGAACATCTTTTTCTCGATCACGGTACGGAGTTTTTCGTAGCTGGTCCAGACCGGGTTCTTGCCCGCATTGTTGGCCCGCGCGCGCAACACGAAATTGACAATCTCGTTGCGGAAGTCTTTCGGGTTGCTGATGCCGGCAGGCTTCTCGATTTTCTCGAGCTCGGCATTGAGCGCCGAGCGGTCAAAGATTTCGCCAGTATCGGTATCACGGTATTCCTGGTCCTGGATCCAGAAGTCGGCGTAGGTCACGTACCGGTCGAAAATGTTCTGCCCGTATTCCGAATAGGACTCCAGGTAGGCCGTCTGGATTTCCTTGCCGATGAACTCGGCATAACGCATGGCCAGGATTTCCTTGATATAGGCCAGGTACTTCTGCTCGGTTTCAGGCGGGAACTGCTCGCGCTCGATCTGCTGCTCCAGCACATACATCAGGTGCACAGGGTTGGCCGCGATTTCGGTGGAGTCGAAGTTGAACACCTTGGACAAAATCTTGAAGGCAAAACGCGTCGAGATCCCATTCATTCCCTCATCGACACCCGCATAGTCGCGGTATTCCTGGTAGCTCTTGGCTTTCGGGTCGGTGTCCTTGAGATTTTCGCCGTCATACACCTGCAGCTTGCTGAAGATGCTGGAGCTCTCGGGCTCCTTCAGGCGCGTCAGCACGGCAAACTGCGCCATCATCTTCAGGGTGCCGGGCGCGCAGATGGCGTTGTGCAGCGAGGAGTTGTGAATCAGCTTTTCATAAATCTTCACTTCCTCCGACACGCGCAGGCAATACGGAATTTTGACGATGTAAATCCGGTCCAGGAAAGCCTCGTTGTTCCTGTTGTTCTTGAACGCCTTCCACTCGCTTTCGTTGGAGTGCGCCATCACGATGCCGTCGAAGGGAATGGCGCCAAAGCCCTCCGTGCCCTTGAAGTTGCCTTCCTGAGTGGCGGTCAGCAAGGGATGCAGCACTTTGATGGGCGCCTTGAACATCTCCACAAATTCAAGCAAGCCCTGGTTGGACAGGCACAGGCCGCCGGAATAGCTGTAGGCGTCCGGATCGTCCTGGGCGTAAGTCTCCAGCTTGCGGATGTCGATCTTGCCGACCAGCGAAGAGATGTCCTGGTTGTTCTCGTCGCCAGGCTCTGTTTTGGAAATGGCGCACTGCTTCAGTATGGAAGGAAAGCGCTTGACCACACGGAACCGGCGAATATCCCCGCCGTACTC
>NZ_JBFUGX010000362.1:0-4243 GCF_056402675.1 Polaromonas sp. P3_C2
CTCATGGCCTTCTCTTTCAATCTCCGCACACTTTCAATCATGGGCCTCATGGGCTTTCTCATGCTGGGTACCGCGGCCCATGCACAGGCACCCAACGCCGCCCGACTGGAAAAGGCCCGCACCGAACTGCAAAAACGCTTTGAGGCGGCCGACACCAACAAGGACGGCAAGCTGACCCGCGAAGAAGCGCAGGCAAAAATGCCCAAGGTGTACAAGAACTTTGACGCCATCGACGCCAGCCATGCAGGCACTATCTCGCTGGCCGACATCGAGACCTTTGTGGCGTCGAAAAAAGGCTCGCGCAAACCGGCTGGCTAATGACTGCGCATCGCGCCGCCCGAATACCTGACCCATCGTTGACGCACAAGGTCAGAGGCGGGCCGGATATGCTGTCCGGCCTGCCCGCCGCAACACCACTGGAGCCATGACATGTCCCTTGCCCCTCGCCTCCCCACGCACTGGCCGACGCTTGCGCTTGCGTTCCTGCTCACCGCGGTTCTCTATGCCGGGCCGGTGGCTGCCCAGCAGGACAGTGGCCGCCTGGCGCGAAAAACCGCCAGGTCCACCGTGCCGGCCGGTGTGCAGCAAATCCCCGACATCGCCTACGGCACAGACCCACGCCAGCGCATGGATGCCTACCTGCCGCTGCAGCCGGCAGCCAACGCACCGGTCATCGTCATGGTGCACGGCGGCGCCTGGATGGTGGGCAACAAGGCCATGGCCAACGTGACCGACAACAAGGTGGCCTGGTGGGTCAAACAGAAGGGCTACATCCTGGTGTCGGTGGGCTATCGCCTGTCGCCGCAGGTTGACCCGCTGGTGCAGGCACGCGATGTAGCCAGCGCCCTGGCCAAGACGCAAGCCATGGCCGCCTCGTGGGGTGGCGATCCGGCGAAGGTCATCCTCATGGGACATTCGGCCGGCGCGCACCTGGTGGCGCTGCTGGGCGCTTCGCCGGCACTGGCACGCGAGTCTGGTGCCAAACCCTGGCTCGGCACCGTGGCGCTTGACAGCGCCGCGCTGGACCTTGAGCGCATCATGAAAGCACGGCACATGCGGTTTTACGACCGCGTGTTTGGCGCCGACCCAACCTATTGGCGCACTGTGTCACCCAGCAGCGTGCTGGCGGCTGACGCCACGCCGATGCTGCTGGTCTGCTCGACACAACGGGCGGATGACCCCTGCGCACAGTCGCGTGACTTTGCCGCGAAGGTGACAGCCAGGGGTGCGCGGGCCAGTGTGCTGCCGCAAGACCTAACGCATGAGCAGGTCAACACCACGCTGGGCCTGCCCGGCGGGTATACCGATGCGGTAGACGGTTTTATGGCGGGGCTGCTGCCGCGCTGACGAATTTAAAGAAAAACAGGCTGAAGCCCTCAGTAAACGGGCGCAACACGCTATTGATTTGATAGCGGATCAGGCTCAGCTACTTTGCCGCACCAGGCTCTGCCGCAGCCAGGGCAGCATTGCGGCGGTGGTAGGTAAAAAACGTCCACATCATGAGCGTGGCGTCCGGGCCCTCGGGCTCGCTGTATTCCATGCTGGCGTCTCCGCCGCTCCAGGCGTGGCCCAGAGCATCTACGTCGCACTTCACCAGCTGCGGCTTGCGGCCGGCGTACCAGGTCGTCGTCTGGTAGGCATGGCGTGGCCGCCTGCCGCTGCGGCGCTCGGGGTAGCGGCGAACCACCGGCTCGAGGCGGGCCGCATTTTGGGTAATGACCGGGTTGTTGATGATTTCGAACTGCTCGGCCAGCTGCTCGGCGTTCACCCGCCGCACCACGGCATCGTTGTCGCCATGGATCAGGATGGCCGGCATGCCCGGGAACTCCGGCTGGTCGCTGGCAAACAAGCGCGCCACCGCATCGTAAGACGAGCCCGAGCCGTGTTGCATGGCCCGGTAGGCGCTGAAGGGCGAATGGGTGGTGCCGAACACGGGTGCCGAGTGCATGCCCACGGCCGCGATCAGCTCCGGGTGGCGCAGTGCCACGATGGCCGCCAGCGCGGCGCCGGCCGACAGGCCCGCCACGTAAGTTCGTGAAGCGTCAAGCCCGTGTTTTTGCTGCACCTGCGAAATCATGGCGGCGATCACGCCCACATCGCCCTCCCCGTTTTGTGTGGCCCGCTTGTACCAGTGCCAGCAGCGGTGGGCGTCGGCTGCACTGGATTGCTGGGGGTAGAGCACCGCAAAACCCTTGCGCTCGGCCAGCTCGTTCATGCGGCTGCCCGCTGCAAAGTCGGCCGCCGTCTGCTGGCAGCCGTGCAGCATCACCACCAGCGGGCGCGGTGCCGCAGGGGCATCGGGAACCCCGGCAGTAACGGCCGTAGCGGCCGTAGCGGCCGTAGCGGCCGTAGCGGGAAGGTACAACCAGTACAGCATGCGCCGGGAATCCGTCAGCAATCCGTCCCCGGGCAAAGTAAACCAGGCCTTGCGCCAGGTGCCGGGCAACCCGGCTGCGGCGCGGGCCTGTGCAGCCGTGGGCCGGCGGGCTTTTTTGGCGGGCCGGGCAACCACCGGTTTCAGCAGCTTGACCCCGGGCCTGCGTCTGCGCGGCGTTGTGGCGGCAGGCAACGCCGGTGTGACCTTGGGCAGCAGGCTTTCAAACAGCCGCAAGCCTTGCGCCTGCTGGGCCTTGCCCATGCGGCGCATGCTTTTAAGCCAAAGACTGCTTATGCTTCTGGACATGGTTTGACAAAAAGTGGTGGGCCATCTGGGGTCGGTTCGAGGTCGGCGTCTACGTTGATTTCCAGGAAGGGATTTGCGCCAGATCAATAAGTACACGGTCATTTTGCTGCATTGCAACAAAATGTCTACCAGCATGGCCATAAAACATTGAATTCGGCGCTTTCCGTCACAAAATCGGGGTTACAAAATGCTAAGACCCGAGCCGCTACGATGGAGCCTGGGAGCGCTTGTGCCATTTCGGCGCGGTATCGGCGCCATTTCAGCGCGTGTACGCACCATTTAGGGTCTTTTCGCGTTTTCCGACTTTTGTCCCTGTTTGCCCTCTTTTTGAACCACCGCACATTTCTTTTCGCTTTTCGCCTGTTTTTTCATGTCTGACTTCCTGACCGCTGCCCTTTACCAGTTCGTTGAGCTGCCCGATTTCGCCGAGCTGCAGGCGCCGTTGCTGGCGCAGTGCGAAGCCCATGGTGTCAAGGGCACGCTGCTGCTTGCGGCAGAAGGCATCAACGGCACTATTGCCGGGCCTGAAGAAGGTGTGCGCGCCGTGCTGGCGTATCTGCGCAGTGACCCGCGCCTGGCGAAGCTCGAGCACAAGGAGGCCTGGGCTGAGTCCATGCCCTTCTACCGGATGAAGGTGCGCCTCAAGCGCGAGATCGTCACCATGGGGGTGCCGGAAGTGCACCCCGCGCTGATGGCGGGCGAATACGTCAAGCCGCAGGAGTGGAACCAGCTGATCAACGAGCCGGGCGTGGTGCTGGTCGATACACGCAACGACTACGAGGTGTCCATCGGCACCTTCCACGGCGCCATCAACCCGCACACCAGCAGCTTTTCAGAGCTGCCCGGCTGGGTGGAGCGCGAAATGGCCGAAGGCGGCAAGCTGGCGGCGCATGACGGCAAAAAGCCGAAGGTAGCCATGTTCTGCACCGGGGGCATTCGCTGCGAGAAATCCACCGCGCTGCTTCGCTCCAAAGGCTTTGAAGAGGTCTACCACCTCGAAGGCGGCATCCTCAAGTACCTGGAAACCGTGCCCGAGGCGCAAAGCACCTGGGAAGGCGAATGTTTTGTGTTTGACGAGCGTGTGTCCGTCGGCCACGGCCTCAAGCCCGGCGCCTTCACGCTGTGCCGCTCGTGCCGCGACCCACTGAGCGAGGCAGACCGCCAGTCGCCGCTGTACGAGCTGGGCGTGAGCTGCGCGCACTGCCATGGGAAGACGACGGAAGAACAGAAAGCCGGCTACCGCGAGCGCCAGCGCCAGGTCGAACTGGCCGAAGCGCGCAATGCCGCGCACATCGGCGTGCGGCAATCCGGCACCTGAAGCACCTGGTGTCTCAGGCCATGAACAGCGCCCTGCCCGTCCTGTATTCCTTTCGCCGCTGCCCGTATGCCATGCGCGCCCGGCTGGCGCTGGCCGTGAGTGGCGAGCCGCACGAGCTGCGCGAAGTCGTGTTGAAGAACAAACCCATGCCAATGCTGGCCGCGTCACCCAAAGGCACGGTGCCCGTGCTGGTGCTGCCCGGCGGCGAAGTCATTGATGAAAGCCTGGACGTGATGCTGTGG
>NZ_JBFUGX010000363.1:0-4235 GCF_056402675.1 Polaromonas sp. P3_C2
GGCATGATGGGTTTCTGGGTCACACACCCCAGGGAAAAACATCCGCTCATCGACGTCGTCGACCGCGACTTCGTGTTCCTGCTCAACGCCTACGACATCGAACCCGGCAGCATGACGCCGAAGATCATGACCATGCTGGACTTCAACCTGTGGAGCTGGAACAGCCGCATCTTCCCCGGCATTGACCCGCTGGTGGTGCGCAGGAACGACAGGGTGCGCATACGTGTGGGCAACCTCACCATGACCAACCACCCGATGCACCTGCACGGGCACGAGTTCACGGTGACCGGCACCGACGGCGGCCCCACGCCGCGGCCGGCCCGCTGGCCGGAAGTGACGACGGATGTTGCCGTGGGCCAGATGCGCCAGTTTGAATTTCTGGCGGACGAGGAAGGCGACTGGGCTTTTCATTGCCACAAAAGCCACCACACCATGAACGCCATGGGTCACGACGTGCCCACCATGATTGGCGTGGACCACCGCGGTCTCGTCAGGAAAATCCAGAAGGCTGTGCCCGACTACATGGTGATGGGCGAACGCGGCATGGCCGATATGGGGGAGATGGAGATGCCGATCCCCGACAACACCGCGCCCATGATGACGGGCAAGGGCCCCTACGGCGGCGTGGAAATGGGCGGCATGTTCAGCGTGCTCAAGGTGCGCGGGGACCAGAAGCCCGGCGAATACAAGGACCCGGGCTGGTACCGGCAGCCGGCCGGCACGCAGGCTTATGAGTGGAAGGGCGCCCTGCCCGACCCGGYCCGCCCCCAGCCTGGCAATCCGGCCGCACCTGCGGGCGGCACTGAAATCAATATCCGCAAACCCCAGGGCCATACCGGCCACTGACCCAGAACCTTGAGGAACACCATGAAAACCCAAAACGCTCTTAAATTGATAGCTGCTTGCGCTTTACTGTCGGGCGCTACAGCCCTGTTTGCCCAACATGGCCAGACGAGGGGTGAAAACCCCGCAGCAAGTCCCTACGCGGGCCAGCAAGCGCGCGGCATCAAAGCCCTGTCGGCGGCACAAACCGCTGACCTTCTGGCCGGCAAAGGCATGGAACAAGCCAAAGCGGCCGAATTGAACGGTTACCCGGGGCCCATGYACGTGCTGGAACTGGCCGGCCCGCTGGCGCTGAGCGCCGCGCAAAAGCAGGCCAGCGAAGCACTGATGAACCAGCACAAGGCCGAGGCCCGCGCGCTGGGCGCCAGGCTGGTGGAGGCCGAGCGTGACCTGGACAGCGCCTTTGCCGGCAGGCAGGTGAACGCGGCACAGGTTGATGCCCTGACCCGGCAGATTGGCCTGCTTCAAGCCCAGTTGCGTGCCTCGCACTTGCATACGCACTTGCAACAGGCAGGTTTATTGACACCGCAGCAGATAAACCTTTACGCGGATTTGCGCGGCTACAGCGATGCGCCGGGCACAGCGGCCGGGCATCCCGGGCACCAACATTGATTTGACTTTGAACTTTTGACTCTTTAACTTCATCCACAAGGACCACACCATGAACCCACTTACCGCCATTCTTGCCGCCGCCGTTGTTGCAGCTTCGGCCGCGCCGGCTTTCGCCCACGGCGATGCTGTCCACAGCCCCAGTGCTGCCCCGGCCCCGAAAGAGCAAAAGCCCTGGGGCATTGCGGGCGATGCCAGCGCAGCCACACGAACCGTCACGCTATCCATGGACGACAACATGCGGTTCACACCCGACAAGCTCTCGTTCAAGCAAGGCGAAACCGTGCGTTTTGAAATCCGCAATCGCGGCAAACTTTTGCATGAACTGGTGATCGGGACCCAAAAGAATCTCGACGAACACGCGGCGATGATGGTGAAGTTTCCGGGCATGGAGCACGACGAGCCCTACATGGCGCACGTGCCGGCGGGCAAGTCGGGCGGGTTGGTCTGGACCTTCAACCGCGCCGGCGAATTCGACTTCGCCTGCCTGATCGCCGGCCACTACCAGGCAGGCATGGTGGGCAAGATCACTGTTGCGGCCCGCTGATCCGTTCACACAAGGAGCACACATGATGCAAAGACGACAACTCATCCAGGTGACGGCCGCGATTGCAAGCGCCTCAGCCCTCACCCCGGCACTGTGGGCCCAGACCCAAGTACCCGTCGAAGTCTGGAAAGACCCTGACTGCGGTTGCTGCAAGGACTGGGTGGCGCACCTGCAGGCCAACGGGTTCCAGGTTCGCATTCACGACAGCGGCAACACGGCGGCGCGGACCCGGCTCGGCATCCCGGAAAAGCTCGGCTCCTGCCACACGGCGGAAGTCAGCCTGGCCGGCAAGCGCTACGCACTGGAAGGCCATGTGCCGGCCCGTGAGATCTACCGCCTGCTCAAAGAGAGCCCGCAGGCCGTAGGCCTGGCCGTTCCCGGCATGCCGGTGGGCTCGCCCGGCATGGATGCGCCGCTTTATGGCGGACGCAAAGACCCGTATGACGTGCTGCTGGTTCACCGCGATGGCAGTACCCGCATTTACCAAAGCTATCACCGCACCTGAAAGGATTCCCCATGAAACGTTTTAACCGCATAGGGGCTGCCCTCTTTGCCGTACTGGCCACGTCGCTTGCCCTGGCGCAGGCGGCCTTGCCGCCGACCGAAGGCGAAGTCCGCAAAGTCGACAAGGAGGCCGGCAAGATCACCCTCAAGCACGGTGAGATCAAGAACCTGGACATGCCCGGCATGACCATGGTGTTCCAGGTCAAGGACCCCGCGATGCTGGAAACCGTGAAAGCCGGGGACAAGGTCAGTTTCACTGTGGACAGGATCAACGGGACCTATACCGTGCTTTCCATCGAACCCCGCAAGTAAGCGCCCACCGGCACGATCGCCAATCCGCTCTCATTTTGATAGCTTCTTGCGCTTGTCCTGATTGGCCTGCAGGCCATTTTTACCAATAGACAAACTTTGCCTGCAGGCCGGCAGCGGCCCCATGCTATGGTTCGGCGCATGCCTAAAACCATTCGCTACACCCTGTTGTCCCTGCGCGATCTGTGGGTCTCCGCCGGCCCGTTCATCCTGCTGGCGGCGGCGCTGCTGGTATTGGCCTATTGGTGGCTGGACCCGAACCCGCCCAAGCGGGTAAGCCTGGCGACCGGCCCGGCGCAAAGCGCCTATGAAGAATTCGGCAAACGCTACGCCAAGGCGCTGGCTCAGGAGGGCATCCAGGTGGTCCTTGTGCCCTCGGAAGGCTCAGCCGCCAACCTGCAGTTGCTGCGCGAAGGCAAGGTGGACGTCGGTTTTGTCCAGGGCGGCACCAGCGACTACACCGCCCAGGATGAAGAAGACCTGTCGTCGCTGGGCAGCCTGTTTGTGGAACCGCTCTGGCTGTTCTACCGGGAAGATGCGGCGCGCAAAGTAGCTGCCGCGGCACGGGCCGCGAAGGCGCCAGGCAGCCGACTCGCCCCAAAGGCAGACTCCGCGGATACGGGCGAAGACGCCAGCCTCACATCGCTCACGCAATTGCAGGGCCTGCGCGTCAACCTGGGAACGCCAGGCAGCGGCGTCCCAAGCCTGATGGCGAAACTGTTCGACAGCAACCGCATCGATCCCGCTACGATGAAAGTGTCGAGACTGGAGCAGACGCCCGCGACCGTGGCCTTTCTGGGCGGGGAACTGGACGCGATTGTGTTCGCGTCCGCCCCGGAGTCGCTGATGGTGCAGATGCTGCTGCAAACCCCCGGCGTCAAGCTCATGAATTTTGCCCAGAGCGAAGCCTATTCGCGGCGCTTTGCATTTTTGACGCCGACCCGCCTGCCACGCGGCGTGGTGGATCTGGCGAGCAATATTCCGCCCGATGACGTACGGCTGGTCGCATCGACCACCTCACTTATCACGCGCTCCGGTATTCATCCCGCGCTGCAGCAGCTGCTGGCCCAGGCCGGCAACGACATCCATGGCGGGGCCGGCTGGTTCAAAAGCGCCCGCGAATACCCGAACCGCGACAACAGCGAATTGCCCATTGCCAAGGAGGCCGAGCGCGCCATCAAGAACGGCACCCCCGTACTGCAGCGCTACCTGCCCTTCTGGGTGGCCAACCTGGTCGAGCGGATGTGGCTGGCGATGGGCATCATCATCGCCATCATGCTGCCGCTGTCGCGCATCATCCCGCCGCTGTATGCCTTTCGTGTGCGTTCACGCATCTTCCGCTGGTACGGCCAACTGCGCGACATCGAAAACCGCGTGGAAATCTCCGGGGAAAACAGTGGCAACGCGGCCTTGCTGGAAGAAC
>NZ_JBFUGX010000364.1:0-4215 GCF_056402675.1 Polaromonas sp. P3_C2
GCGGTAATATAGGGCAACAGCGCTGGACACGGGTCCGAAGCCGCTGGCTTTTCACGATGAACGCCCCTACTACCCTCCAAGAATTGAACGTCTTTGCCGATGACGCAAAGGCTGGCGAAGCCCGCATCCGCGAGATTCCCTATAACTACACCTCATTTTCCGATCGGGAGGTAGTCATCCGCCTGCTCGGCGAGCGTGCCTGGGACTTGCTGAACCGTCTGCGCGACGAGCGCCGCACCGGCCGCTCCGCGCGCATGCTGTATGAAGTGCTGGGCGATGTCTGGGTCGTGCAGCGCAACCCCTATTTGCAGGACGACCTGCTGGACAACCCCAAGCGGCGCAAGCTGCTGGTCGACGCCTTGCAGCACCGGCTGACCGAAGTCGAAAAACGCCGCACCCCGGATGCAGATCAACAGCGCGACGCCATCGTGGGCGAACTGCTGGACGCCGCTCGCGGCGCCGTCGCCCGCTTCTACACCTCCTTCAGCGAGATGTACGACCTTCGCCGCCTGACGGAACGCAAGCTGCGCAAGCTGACCCTCAAGGACAACATCAAGTTCGACGGCCTTTCGCGGGTGTCGCATGTCACCGATGCGACTGACTGGCGTGTCGAATACCCCTTTGTGGTGCTCACGCCCGACACTGAAGTCGAAATGGCCGGCCTGGTCAAGGCCTGTATCGAGCTTGGCCTGACAATCGTGCCGCGTGGTGGCGGCACCGGCTACACCGGCGGGGCGATTCCGTTGACCTGGAAGTCGGCTGTCATCAATACCGAAAAACTCGAAGCCATGACCGAGGTCGAAATGGTTTCGTTGCCCGGCGTTGACAAGCCAGTGGCTACCGTATGGACTGAAGCCGGCGTGGTCACCCAGCGTGTGGCCGACGCGGCCGAGCGCGGCGGCTTCGTCTTCGCGGTCGACCCGACCTCTGCCGAAGCCTCCTGCATAGGCGGCAACATCGCGATGAACGCGGGCGGCAAGAAGGCCGTGCTGTGGGGCACGGCGCTGGACAACCTGGCTTCGTGGCGCATGGTCACGCCGCAGGCCGAGTGGCTGGAAGTCACGCGCGTGGGTCACAACCTCGGCAAGATCCACGACGCCGAAATGGCCAGCTTCGACCTCCAGTATTTCCAAGCCGACGGCAAAACCCCCATTCGCRCCGAGCGGCTGGATATTCCCGGCAAGACTTTCCGCAAGGAGGGCCTGGGCAAAGACGTTACCGACAAATTCCTCAGCGGCTTGCCCGGCATCCAGAAAGAGGGTTGCGACGGCCTCATCACCAGCGCGCGCTGGATCGTGCACCGCATGCCGGCACATACCCGCACGGTTTGCCTCGAATTTTTCGGCAATGCCAAGGACGCGGTGCCCAGCATCGTCGAGATCAAGGATTTCATGTTCGCCGAGCAAAAGCGCGGCGGCGCCATCCTGGCGGGGCTGGAACACCTGGACGACCGCTACCTGAAGGCGGTCGGCTATGCGACCAAATCGAAAAAGCACGGCGGCCTGCCGAAGATGGTGCTCTTTGGCGACATTGCCGGCGACGACGCCGATGTGGTGGCGCGTGCCACCTCGGAAGTTGTGCGCATTGCCAACTCGCGCCACGGCGAAGGTTTTATCGCCATCAGCCCCGACGCCCGCAAGAAATTCTGGCTGGACCGCAAGCGCACCGCCGCGATCTCCAAGCACACCAATGCCTTCAAGATCAATGAAGACGTGGTGATTCCGCTGCCCCGCATGGCCGAATATACCGACGGCATCGAGCAGATCAATATCGAGCTCAGCCTGGCCAACAAGATACGGCTGTGCGACGAGCTGGAGGCTTTTTTCCTCAAGGGCAACCTGCCTTTGGGCAAATCGGACGATGCCAACGATATTCCTTCGGCAGAACTGCTGGAAGACCGTGTGGGCCAGGCGCTGGCGCTGATAGCTGAGGTACGCGCGCTATGGTCCGGCTGGCTGGCGGGTGTAGCGACCTTGTTCCCGCAGTTGCAAGACCATTCGCTGCGCGCCAGCTGGAAAACCGATATCCGGGCCCAGCTTCAGGCGATTTTCTCGGGCGGCGCGTTTTTGCCGATCATCGAAGAATGCAATGCCATCCACAAGCGTGTGCTCAAGGGCCGTGTCTGGGCGGCGCTGCACATGCAYGCCGGCGACGGYAAYGTGCACACCAACCTGCCCGTCAACAGCGACGACTACGAGATGCTGCAGACCGCGCAYGTGGCSGTGGCGCGCATCATGGTGCTGGMTCGTTCGCTGGACGGYGTGATYTCGGGCGARCACGGCATTGGCATCACCAAGCTSGAGTTCCTGACCGACGAAGAGCTGCGGCCCTTTACCGAATACAAGCAAAAAGTCGATCCGGAAGGGCGCTTCAACAAAGGCAAGCTGCTACGAAATCAGGAGCTGCTCGCGCAAGATGGGAGCGGTCTTCAGGCCAAAAACGATGCTAAACCGATATTGCATGCCGACTTGACCAATGCCTATACCCCCAGCTTCGGCTTGATGGGGCATGAGTCGCTGATCATGCAGCAGTCGGACATTGGCGCCATTGCCGACAGCGTGAAGGATTGCCTGCGTTGCGGCAAATGCAAACCGGTGTGCGCCACCCATGTGCCGCGCGCCAACCTGCTGTACAGCCCGCGCAACAAGATTCTGGCCACCTCGCTGCTGGTGGAAGCTTTTCTGTATGAAGAGCAGACCCGGCGCGGCGTGAGCATCAAGCACTGGGAAGAGTTCGAAGACGTGGCCGACCACTGCACCGTGTGCCACAAGTGCCTGACGCCTTGCCCGGTGGACATCGATTTCGGCGAAGTCTCCATGAACATGCGCAACCTGCTGCGCAAGATGGGGCAGAAGTCTTTCCGGCCCGGCAACGCTGCCGCCATGATCTTCCTGAACGCCACCAGCCCGCAGACCATCAAGTTCATGCGCAGCGCCATGGTGGACGTGGGCTTCAAGGCCCAGCGCCTGGCCAACGACCTGATGCGCCGGCTGGCACGCAAGCAGACGGCGCTGCCGCCGGCCACGGTCGGCAAGGCGCCTGTGAAAGAGCAGGTGATCCACTTCATCAACAAGAAGATGCCGGGCGGCCTGCCCAAGAAGACCGCACGTGCGTTGCTGGACATCGAAGACAAGGACTACGTCCCGATCATTCGCAACCCCAAGAGCACCACGTCGGAAACCGAGGCGGTGTTTTATTTTCCCGGCTGCGGCTCCGAGCGCCTTTTCAGCCAGGTGGGCCTGGCGACGCAGGCCATGCTCTGGCATGCGGGGGTGCAAACTGTGCTGCCGCCGGGTTACCTCTGCTGCGGTTATCCGCAGCGCGGCAGCGGCCAGTTCGACAAAGCCGAGAAAATCATCACCGACAACCGGGTGCTGTTCCACCGCGTCGCCAACACGCTGAACTACCTGGATATCAAGACGGTGGTGGTGAGCTGCGGCACCTGCTATGACCAGCTGCAGGGYTAYGARTTCGACAAGATATTCCCGGGCTGCCGCATCATCGACATCCACGAATACCTGCTKGAAAAAGGCATCACMCTGCGCACCGACCAGCCSGGCGCKGGCTACCTSTAYCACGAYCCCTGCCACAGCCCSATGAAGCTGCAGGAGCCRATGAAGACCGTCAAGGCSCTGMTGGGYGACAACGTGCTCAAGAAYGACCGTTGCTGCGGTGAGTCGGGCACGCTGGGCGTTACCCGGCCGGACATTTCCACGCAGATCCGTTTTCGCAAGGAAGAAGAGCTGCGCAAGGGCGAAGCCCAGCTTCGCGAGGCGGGTGCCGTTGCCGAGGCGGGAAACGTCAAAATACTCACCAGCTGCCCGAGTTGCCTGCAAGGGCTCTCGCGCTACGGCAATGACCTGCAAAACGGCCTGCTCGAGGCGGACTACATCGTGGTGGAAATGGCCAATCAGATCCTGGGCAAGGAGTGGCTGCCCACGTATGTGGAGGCGGCCAACCACGGCGGCATCGAACGGGTGCTGGTCTAGGGCAATTTCTGGCTTTGATGTCAACGGGCTTATTGCCAGAATGCCGAATCCTCACGAAGGCCTGATGCGTCCGGCCTTTTCTTTTCAGAAAGCGATTTCCCATGGCAGGCCTTCAACCCGGTTCACCCACGCCCACCGCATTGACGGTTCACAGCCAGTCGCGCATTCTTGAAATCGCGTTCTCCGACGGCGCCGAGTTCAGGATTCCGTTTGAACTCATGCGCGT
>NZ_JBFUGX010000365.1:0-4205 GCF_056402675.1 Polaromonas sp. P3_C2
GCCCATCGGCCCGCCGCTGCGTATGGCAGTAGCGGCTTCACCCGGTTATTTTGCGGTCCATTCCATCCCCAAAACACCGCACGACCTCACCGCACATCACTGCATCAACCAGCGCATGCCTACTTCCGGCGGGTTGTACGTCTGGGACTTTGAGCGCCGCGGCCGCCAGGTCAATGTCCGTGTGGATGGCCCGCTGATCTTTAACACGACAACGCCGCAGGTCGACGCGGCACTGGCGGGGTTGGGCATCGCATTGCTGCCGGAAGACGAACTGACGGCGCACATTGAAGCCGGGCGGCTGGTGCGCGTTCTGCAGGACTGGTGCCCAAAATTTTCCGGCTACCACCTGTACTATCCCAGCAGACGCCAGCCTTCACCGGCCTTCTCGCTGGTGGTGAAAGCGTTGCGAGTGAGTGGATCCGATAGATAAGATGGTTGGCGCCCTCGTGTGGCGAAGCCGAACAGACTTAAAAGTAATTAACAAACGACGAATAGGTAGTTCGCTTTGCACGGCGGCACTCCTACATTTATAGGCTGACCGGCGCCCCAGGACGCAGATGAGAAAGATGAAGATGACAGCGACTTTGACTCCGAACGACCGTGCCGATGCATCGGCAGCAACGCATACCCAATCCTCCATCGAGATCCGGCCTTTTGACGCCCCGCTGGGCGCCGAGGTGCTGGGCATGGATTTGTCCACACCGCTCACCACAGCTGACTTCAGCCGCATCCACCGCGCACACCTGGACCACCACGTGCTGGTCTTTCGCGACCAGCGCATCACGCCGCAGCAACATGTTGATTTCAGCCGCCGCTTTGGGCCGCTGCAAATTCATGTGTTGAAAAACTTCCAGTTGCAAAACCACCCTGAAATCCTGATCGTCTCCAACATCAAGGAAAACGGCGAACCCATCGGCCTGGGCGACGCCGGCCATTTCTGGCACTCTGACCTGTCATACAAAGACAAGCCCAGCCTGGGCTCATTGCTGCATGCCCGGGAGCTGCCCTCCGAAGGCGGCGACACCCTCTTCGCCAACCAGCACACCGCCTGGGACACCCTGCCCGACGCGCTGAAGACAGCTGTGCAGGGCCTGCGCGCCGAACACACCTACCTCGCCAAATACGAAGAGCTGCGCAGCCGCAACCCGTGGCGACCCAAGCTCACACAAGAGCAGGTGGAAGAGGTCAAGCCGGTGGTCCACCCGGTGGTACGCACCCACCCTGAAAACGGCCGCAAGGCGCTTTTTGTCAGCGAGCATTTCACCACCCGCATCCTGGGCATACCAGAGGACGAAAGCAAAGCGCTGCTCAGCGAACTGTTCGAACACACCTCACGCCCCGAACTCATCTACCGCCACCAATGGCAGCCGCACGACATGGTGTTCTGGGACAACCGCTCAGTCACCCACCTGGCAGCAGGCACCCCCGACCACCTGCGCCGCAAGCTCTACCGCACCACCATCGAAGGCGACGCCCCGTTTTAAGCGGAGGCCTGCGTCCGGTATTCGGGTTTGGGTATTCTGTGATGTTCGGCTCAGCTAGTGAAAAAGTGGTCCGGTTCGCCCAGCCAACGTAATTTTGCATGTTCCACATCGACGCGGCGATGGCCAAACAGTCGGCGACCAAAGCTCTCAACCGTCAGAGTAACGCGTACATCGATCTCGTCACCCCAGTAGACGCGCTCTTCGTCTTGGTCGACCGTGACAAGGCCGTCGAAGTCCAAGGTCAAGGTGTCGCCATCATGCTCGTCAAGCGTGTCCCACCAAGGTAAATCGATGTCAATGCGCGGAAAGGTGCCATTGGTCATTGCCACTTCGGAGCTAACCGATTCTTCGTTCACGATGGCCAGCTCAAAATGGCCCTGCACATCCATCAACCAGGCTTCGTGGTTATCGTAGATGTCGGCATCTGGAAAGCTGGACTGCAGGGCTGTAGTGAGCGCCCGTGCAAACACCCGAGGGTCGTGTCCCAGTTCAGTCGCTCGCTGTTGCAAACGGTGTGAATCCAAGACGATATCGACCGCTTTCGATAGCCCGATATCATCACTGGATGCTTGGTATGACGCGAGATTATTGTGACCGAGCGCTGCAGCGACAAGCTGCTGAGCGTGACCAGTCGAGAGAGAGATGCCTTGAGCTGAAATCGTGTTACGAACAGCGAAAGCAACGGCGGATAGCTGTGCCATGACGTGTACTCCGAATAATGCGCGGGGTCACAAGCGTTTCCGACCCTGCGCGTGCGAAGCTGCACGATTGGCCACAGGTTATTGCAATGCGAACTGTGCCTTTTTTGAGCCGCTTGAAACTCCGGCGGGCGCCTTAATTTCAGTTTAGCAGGATGGCGGGAAAAGTAAAAWCCGCGACCTAAAAAGGGGGCTTTAAACGCCTTCGAACGTTCGAGTTACTGTTCGACTTTTGCTTAAAACGACAGCAAAATTCGCCCGAGTTTAAAAATTTAGCCGTCGCGTCCGTATCGTTGTGAGGCCATATAAATCATGCACTTAGGCAACTCGGACGTTGAACTCGAACGCCAATGTCCGACTTCAATGCATGCCGGCCGGCGGCAGATGGTAGGTGGAGGAGCCCAATTTCCCTGTGGCGGCGCGCCATACGGGTATTCCGAGGCCATTCGGTGCAGGTGCCTGCCCAGATAGCAAGAAAGCCCGTATGGCCCGGTTTTACCGCGTCCGCAGGCTCTACAGTCCGAGTTGCCCAAATTGTCCCGAGAGGCCCGATTTCGTTGGGCTCGTCCCACTTCATCCCGCCAAGTCATGGCTCTTCCCGGATGTTCAGGCTCATGGGTTCGGTCACATACTCCTTGACCCCACCCCTTCTGTATGCGCCGAGGAGCGCAGGGCCAGACGGATCAGGGCAAAAACTTGTTTGAGCCGAAGGCGAGTTGTTTTTGACCCCGGCTGGACCGAGCACCGCAGGCTGCCCGTAGCGWAGCGAAGGGACGCAGRMASCASGGTCGCCTTTTGGTATTCGCGTAACTTCGCTTCGCGAAGTGAGCGAATCCCCACTACGTGACCTTTGCTTACTTTCTTTTGGCGAAGCAAAAGAAAGTGAGTTGCATGCCGGGCAACCCCCGGCCAACCACTCTCAGCAAAAAGCGTAGCCGCCGAACAAGAGCAGCAACGGGAAACGCAAGCTCAGGCGTGCTTCTTAACCCACCCCACATAAGCATCCACCCACCCCTGCAAAAACTTGCGGCTGCCTTCACTGATGCTGCCATCAGCGTCGTACAAACCGTCCTTGTTGTGGACAAAAGCCTCAGGCTGCCCCAGCGTAGGCACATTCAGGTAAGCCAGGGTATTGCGCAGATGCTGCTGGGCAAGCGCAGTACCAATCGCACCAACCGATGCCCCGATCACCCCGGCAGGCTTGCCATCCCAGGCGCTCTGGCCATAAGGGCGTGAGGCATGGTCAATGGCATTTTTCAGCACACCTGGAATCGAGCGGTTGTATTCAGGCGTGACAAACAGCAGGCCCTGCGCCGCCTTGATCTCGCCCTTGAGCCGCTTCACCTCTGCGGACGGATTCCCGTCATCGTCCTGGTTGTAAGGCGGCAGGTCGTCAATGCGCACATGGGTAAAGCTGAAGTCTGCGGGAAACAGCTTTTCAAGCGCGCCGGCGAGTTTTTTGTTGAACGAATCCTTGCGGATGCTGCCGACGATGACAGCGATGTTGTATTGAGCCATGGGGTTCTCCAGAAAGGTGGGAATGAAAGGGTTTGATCAGCGAATGCGCGAATGCGCAAAAGGCATTCCCGGTTTTAAATCAATTCACCGCCGCGCGCTGTAGGACTTCAGGACAGAAATACCCCAAGGTTCCGCAGCGCTGCCCGCTTCCCGTCAACACGCCAGGCCGCTTCTGCGCAAAACCAGACAGCACCTCAACAGCCGACTGCCCGGGATGCAGCAACAAAGCCACCCGGACGCCCTGAAAACCCCGAAATCACCCCTGAATCAGTCCGAAATCACTGGCATGGATGCTGCGATGTTGAGCCCGTCAACCACTCACTCCTCACGCCATGAATATCACTCGCTTCCTCGGTCTCACAGCTTTGTCGTTTGGCCTCCTGTCCACTCAAGGCCATGCCGCTCCCCCGCTTGAAAAGTCCGAAATCCGCTACCAGGGCTGGGCCGGCCAGGTCACCTGGATCGAGCTGGCCGAAGACCTGGGTTACCTTGCGCCGCTCAAGGC
>NZ_JBFUGX010000366.1:0-4201 GCF_056402675.1 Polaromonas sp. P3_C2
AGACATGCCCTGAACGTTTTCGAAGACATGCCCTGAACGTTTTCGACATCCCATTCCATTTCAACGGCGCCAGATTCCCTGCGAATTAACATTGATATCATTTTTTTAACCTCCAGCCCATATTCAGCGTGCGCCAGCAGCTATAAAAAACATAGCAGTTTTGAGGCCGGCCACGGTCATCAACAGGGATCCCAGCACGTGCACGGTGGCCGTAAGCGCGGCCAGCCCGTAGCGCGCTTCCATCAGGAAAATCACTACTTCGGCCGAAAACGAGGAAAACGTGGTGAGACCGCCCAGGAACCCCGTCACCAGCGCCAGCCGCCACACCGGGTCCAGCTGGGGCATGGACTGGAAGCCCGCGATGCAGATGCCAATCAGGTAGCCGCCAATCAGGTTCGCCGCAAGGGTGCCCCAGGGAATGAGGCCGCCCGGCGTCAGCCACAGGCCGAGGCCCCAGCGCGCCAGCGCACCGATTGAAGCTCCAAGAGAAATGGCGATGACGTTCAACATGGCGGTGGCGGGTGGTTTGTTTGGCGGGAGAATGGAGCCATGACTTTAACCTCAGCACCCGCTTTCAGCGAGCCTTCGGGCTTTCTGGGGGTGGTGATGCTTGATACGCGCTTTCACCGGTGGCCGGGTGACATCGGCCACCCAGACGCGTTTGGCGTGCCCGTTCGCCAGCGGGTGGTGTCGGGAGCCGGGCCCGGCAAGATTGTGCAGACCGCCGCCGGCCTGCGTGCTGCGGGCGTGCTGCCGGCTTTTGTGCAGGCGGTGCAGGCCTTGGCGAGCGAGGGCGCGTTGGCCATC
The DNA here is from genome assembly GCF_056402675.1 of Polaromonas sp. P3_C2. Taxonomy (NCBI): domain Bacteria; kingdom Pseudomonadati; phylum Pseudomonadota; class Betaproteobacteria; order Burkholderiales; family Comamonadaceae; genus Polaromonas; species Polaromonas sp. P3_C2. The sequence continues at coordinate 808 of NZ_JBFUGX010000366.1, forward strand.
ACCACCAGCTGCGGTTTTCTCGTGCTGTTGCAGGACGAATTGCAGGCGGCCGTGGAGGTTCCTGTTGTCACTTCAAGCCTGCTTCAGCTGCCGGTACTGCTTGCACGCCACGCCAGGGTGGGCGTGCTGACCATCAGTTCAGCGGCGCTGGGTGAGGAACACTTGCGTGCCGCAGGTGTGGCGCATGAGCGTCTGGCGGATGTGGTGGTGCAGGGGGTGGATCCTGAAAGTGAATTTGCTACTGCCATTCTGGGTAACCGCCCGACCATGGACAGGGAGAAGGCGTGCGGCGATGTAGTGGCGGCTGCGGTGGCCCTGAGGCAGCGAGAGCCTTCATTACAGGCAGTGGTGCTTGAATGCACCAACTTGCCGCCGTACCGCCACGCAATTGAAGAGGCCACCGGCTTTGAGACCTGGGCGCTGACTGACGATGAGAGACTTCTGTCGCCCTGGCGCGTCCGCTGAGCCGCTATCTATTTATCTTTGCCCATGACGAGATCAGGCAAGCTGGTCACGATCTGCGGGAATACCGTGATCAGCACAATGCACACCACCAGGCAGCCAAAGAAGGGAATGGCGGCGCGTGCAATCGTGTTGCTGTCCTTGCCGGTCATGTTTTGCAGCACAAAAAGATTGAAGCCCACCGGCGGCGTGACCTCGGCAATCTCGACCAGCAGGATGATGAAGATGCCGAACCAGATGAGATCGAAACCGGCCTTCTGGATCATCGGCAGCACCACGGCGCTGGTCAGCACGATCATGGAGATGCCGTCGAGCGCGGTACCCAGGATCAGGTAGACGATGGTCAGCACACCGATCAGCGCAAACGGCGAGAGGTTCATGCTGTTGACCCACTCGGCCAGCTCACGCGGGATACCGGTGAAGGCCATGGTTTTGGTCAGGAATGCCGCGCCAGCCAGGATGAACATGATCATGCAGCTGGTGCGCGTCGTGCCCATCAGGCCCTCTTTGAAGTTTTGCCATGTCAGTGACCGGCTCCACAGCGCCAGGCCCAGCGAACCGGCCACACCGTAAGCCGCGCATTCGGTGGCCGTGGCATAGCCGCTGATCAGCACCCAGCAGATGAAAACGATCAGCGCGGCGCAGGGCAGCAGGTTGCCCGACTGCCTGATCTTCTGCATGAACGTGGAAGGCGGGTCGGCGGCGGGCACCTTGTCGGGATGGCGCAGGCTCCACCAGATGATGTAGCCCGAGAACAGCGCCATCAGCAGAAAGCCCGGGAAAAAACCCGCCAGGAAGATGCGGATGATGGACGCGTCGGCCGCGACGGCATACACCACCATGGTGATGGACGGGGGAATCAAAATACCCAGCGTGCCGGCGGTGGCGAGGGAGCCCAGGGCGATCTTCTCGTCGTAGCCGCGCTTGAGCAGCTCAGGCAGCGCAACCTTGGAAATCGTGGCGCAAGTGGCGGCCGACGAACCCGAGACCGAGCCGAAGATCCCGCAGCCCAGGATGGTGGTATGCATGAGGCGGCCGGGCACGCGGTTGAGCCAGGGGCGCAGGCCCTCAAACATCTCTTCGCTGAGCTTGGTGCGAAACAAAATCTCGCCCATCCAGATAAAGAGGGGCAGGGCTGCCAGTTCCCAACTGGCATTGCTTTCCCAGAAAGCACTGAAGAGATTCTTGCCCGGTTGGGTTGTTGTGAAAAAGGCCTGCCCGACCCAGCCGCAGATGGCCAGGGTCATCGCAATCCACACGCCGCCCGAGAGCAGCAGCATCATGAGCAGCAGCAAGATGCCGCCCACCATCAGGATATCCATGTTGTTGTCTTTGTAGTCTGGAAAATAAACGGAAATGAAAGAGACGCAGGCTGAGGCTCAAACTTCCGAAGAGAAGTCGCCGCGCGCATGGCGTTCTTCGACTTCGCGCACAAAGGTCGGCACGCCGCCGCGTATCACGATGATGAATTCATCGACCACGGCGACCAGCAGCAGGATGGAGCCCAGCGCAAAGCTCAACTGCGGAATCCACATCGGCATGGGCAAGAGGCCTTGCGAGATGTCGTTGAACTCCCAGCTTTCATAGGTGAAGAGGCATGCCGACCATGCCAGGTAGGCCACCGCCACGCTGCCGATAAAAAGCGAGGCCAGCTCGAGCACGCGGCGGGTCTTTGCATTCACTGAATCGAGCAGCAAGGTCACCCGCACAAAGTCGCCATGCTTGAATGCGTGGGCCATGGCAAAGAAGGCGGCGGCCGCGCAAAACCAGGCCACCACGTCGTTCACGGCGCCGGTGTTAACGCGGAATTCGCGCAGGATGCTTTGAGCGATCATCAGCACCGCGATGAGGGCGATGAAGGCGGCGCCCAAGGCCCCGCCTGCCAGATAAAGTTTGTCGAGGAATTTGCGCACGGCCTGCCTTGTTGTATGCCTTACTTCTTCGCGGCCCTGAGCTTGTTGAAGTTGGCGATGATGGCTTCGCCGTCAGGGCCGGCCTTTTTCACCCAGTCGGCCTGCATGATGGTGCCGACCTGCTTCATGTCGGAGACCAGCTTGGCCGGCGGCGTGACGATCTTCATGCCTTTGTCGGCCAGGGCCTTTTTGTACCACTCGTTCTTTTCCTCGCTGAGCTTCCAGCCGCGCACTTCGGCGTCCGCCGCGGCCTTGGTGAGGGCCGCCTGTGTGGCGGGGTCGAGCGCATCAAAGGCTTTTTTGTTCACGATGACGGCATTCTTGGGCAGCCAGGCCTGGGTGTCGTACCAGTACTTGATGCTTTCATAGGTCTTGGAGTCATAGCCGGTCGAGCCCGAGCTCATGTAGCTTTCCACCACGCCAGTGGCCAGCGCCTGCGAGAGTTCAGCCGCCTGGATGGTGACCGGCTGCGCGCCGATCAACTCGGCAATCTTGGCGGTGGCGGGGCTGTAGGCGCGCCATTTGATGCCGCGCAGGTCGGCAACCGAGGCGAGCTCTTTCTTGCTGTAAATGCCTTGCGGTGGCCACGCCACGGTATAGAGCAGCTTCATGCCCTGTGTGCCCAGCAATTTATCAAGTACGGGCTTTTGGGCTTCGTAGAGTTTTTTGGAATCAGCGTAAGAGGTGGCCAAAAAAGGAATGCCATCGACGCCGTAAATCGGATTCTCGTTTTCGAAATTGACCAGCAGCACTTCACCGATCTGGGCCTGGCCGCCTTGCACCGCACGCTTGATTTCGTTGGCCTTGAAGAGCGAGGCGTTGGCGTGCACCGTGATCTTGAGTTTGCCGCCGCTGGCCTTGTCGACGTCTGCCGCGAACTGCGTCAGCGTTTCTGTGTGGAAGTTGCTGGCTGGGTAGGCCGCGGGCAGATCCCACTTGGTCTGGGCGAAAGCGTTGGCGCCGAAGGCGAGAGCGGCGGCCACCAGAGTGACTTTGAATTTCATGAAAAGCTCCAGGAC
>NZ_JBFUGX010000367.1:0-4200 GCF_056402675.1 Polaromonas sp. P3_C2
AGCCACGACAGGGAAAACAGGCCCAGGATGCTGGTGACGGTGAGGAGCGTGACCAGCCCCAGCGGGGAAAAAGCCGCCAGTACCCAGAAACCCACGACATCGTGGCGTCGCCACGTCATGTAGGCCCGGCTTGTTCCCAGTGCAACAACGGCAACCAGGTAAGTCCCGAGGAGGCCTATGCCCAAGCCGCGCTCCAGCACGAGATAGGCCAGCGCCAGCGGCGCTCCGGCCATGCCTGTCCAGTAGGCCAGCCGCTCAAACCACTTGTGGCGTGAACCGGTGCCGCACAGGTGATGCACGACCAGCAGCGCCGAGCCGCCGCCCAGGATGGCGAGGAAGCCCTGCGCCATGTTGTTCCAGGTGCTGAAGTTGCCCCAGAGAAAATGGCCTGCCACTCCCGTCCACGCCGCTACGACGAGGGCCATGATGACGGCGTACACGGAATACCACCCATAGGCCCGGTCGCTGTAAACCCAGCTCTGGACAACGCAGGCAMTGATCAACATCACCAGTGCGCCGAATACCACGCCAATCGCGAGGTATTCCAGCTGAAGTCGCTGCGTCAGGTTGCCTCGCGTGCTGACCCGAACCGGAATGCTGACCTCCGTCTGGTGCTGTATGCGCACATACACGTCATGCACGCCGTTGTCCGGCAGGTTCAGGCGGAAATGCCCGTAACGGCCGGGTTCCGGCCAGCTGGAGACAGGCACGGTGTCCCCGGCAGTTTCGGCAATCCACCCTCCCGACGGTGCACGCTGGTACACCGTCGCCAGGTCCAGCAGGGGCAGGGGAAACTCAAGCAACCAGTCCTGGCGCGAGCCGGATGACCTGGCAAAACGGTAATGCAGCCAGAGCGCCGCGTGCGGGCCAAGCGAATGCACCGTATCGGCAACCGAGGAGACGAACAAGGCCCCTGGATGGCCGCCGGCCAATTGGTCGATGCCGGCCTGGCCGTCGCTGTCAATCCATGTCAAACTCGCCGCTGCCACGTCCAGGGTCGGCTTGGCGTCGTTTAAAGCCACGATGGGCTGGGCCTGCGCAGGATGCGCCAGAGCACCCAAAAAACCGGCCACCACAAAGATGGCGAATGCCTGCCACAAAGCGCTCCAACCCCGGCCGGGCGCGCATCGAATACACTTCTCAGCCTGTTTTTGAAGGTTTCTCATGAGTTTGAAGTGCGGCATTGTAGGCTTGCCTAACGTCGGTAAATCCACCCTTTTCAATGCGTTGACCAAAGCGGGGATCGCGGCTGAAAACTACCCCTTTTGCACCATTGAGCCCAATGTTGGCATCGTGGAAGTGCCCGACCCGAGGTTGGCGCAATTGGCTGAAATCGTCAAGCCTGAACGCATTGTTCCGGCGATCGTCGAGTTTGTGGACATTGCAGGCCTGGTGGCGGGCGCCAGTACGGGCGAGGGACTGGGCAACAAGTTCCTGGCCCATATCCGCGAAACCGACGCCACAGTCAATGTGGTGCGTTGCTTTGAAGATGACAACGTGATCCACGTTGCCGGCAAGGTGGACCCGATTTCCGACATCGAAGTCATCCAGACGGAGCTTTGTCTGGCCGACCTGGCAGCAGTTGAAAAAGCCCTGCACCGCGTGACCAAGACGGCCCGCTCGGGCGACAAGGAGTCTGTCAAGCTGGTTGCCATCCTGGAGAAATGCCAGGCCGCGCTCAATGAAGGCAAACCGGTGCGCACTGTGGACTTCAGCAAGGAGGAACTGCCGCTGCTCGGCCAGTTTTTCCTGATCACCGCCAAGCCGGCCATGTTTGTGGCCAACGTGGCCGAGGACGGTTTTGAGAACAACCCCTTCCTGGACCGCCTCAAGGCTTACGCGGCAGAGCAAAAGGCGCCGGTCGTGGCGATCTGCGCCAAGATGGAAGCCGAGATGGCCGACATGGAGGAAGAGGACAAAAAGATGTTCCTCGCGGAGATCGGCCAGGATGAGCCGGGGCTCAACCGCCTCATCCTGGCGGCATACAAGCTGCTGGGCCTGCAGACCTATTTCACCGCGGGCGTGAAGGAAGTGCGCGCCTGGACCATCCACGTGGGCGACACCGGTCCGCAAGCCGCGGGCGTCATTCACACCGATTTTGAAAAGGGCTACATCCGCGCCCAGACGATTGCGTTTGCCGATTTCATCGCCTACAAAGGCGAGCAGGGCGCCAAAGATGCCGGCAAGATGCGCAGTGAAGGCAAGGAATACGTCGTCAAGGATGGCGACGTGATGAACTTCCTGTTCAGCAGCTGAGTTGCCAGGGCCCCCGGGTAACCTGGGGCCGATTTACTGCGAGGCCTGGACATCACGGTGGCGGCATCATGGAAGAAGTCGCGCCACAATACCTCACGAACGATCCGCACCATCGGGTGGCGGCCCCGTTACCGGCTTGCCAGAGCAGGCCATCCCCCCCGAAACCCTCGCTTTGAGAAAGAAAGAGAACACCATGTCCATCCAGCGCATCGAAACCGGCCCACGCATGTCCCAGGCCGTTATCCATAACAAAACCGTTTACCTGGCAGGCCAGGTGGCCGGCAACGACGCCGGCTCCGGCGTATACGAACAGACCCTCAGCATCCTGGCCAATATCGACCGCCTGTTGGCAGCAGCCGGCAGCGACAAGTCGCTTCTGCTCAGCGCCACCATCTGGTTGACCGATATGGACAGCTTCGGTGAAATGAACCGTGCCTGGGAAACCTGGGTGGTGCCCGGCGCCACGCCCGCACGTGCCACGGTCATGAGCCCGCGCCTGGCGGCGCCGCAGTACCACGTGGAAATCGGTGTGGTGGCGGCCCAAGGCTGATTTCTCATCCACGCTTGACCCGCCATGAAGGCCACGCCGCGATGACAGAACCCGTTCGCCTTGCCAAACGCCTGGCTGAAATGCTGTCCTGTTCACGCCGCGAAGCCGAGCAGTACATCGAAGGCGGCTGGGTCACTGTTGACGGGGTGACTGTCGAAGAGCCCCAGTTCCGGGTGTCGGGCCAGGCCATCGTGCTGGACAAGGATGCGAGCCTGCTGGCGATGACACCGGTGACTTTGCTGCTGCACAAGCCGGCTGGCCAGGACGCGAGTTCCGATGGCGGCGCGGCGCAGGTGGCCCGGTTGCTGTCGGCCGCCACACAATCGCCTGACGACCGCTCTGGCATCCGGCCGCTCAAGAAGCATTTCTCCACGGTGGAACTGGTGACGCCGCTGGCAACACCTGCCAGCGGATTGGTCGTGCTGACGCAGGACTGGCGCGTGGTGCGCAAGCTGCGTGAAGATGCCCGCGTGATGGAACACGAAGTGATYGTCGATGTCAGCGGTGACATCAAACCCGGCGGGCTGGACCGGCTGAACCGGGTGGACCACGGGTTTACCTTCAAGGGTGTTTTGTTGCCGCCGGCCAAGGTGAGCTGGCAAAGCGAAAAGCGCTTGCGCTTTGCCCTCAAGGGTGAAGTCCCGGGGCAGATTGCCTACATGTGCGAGAGCGTCGGCCTGCAGGTGCTAGGCATGAAACGGCTGCGTATCGGCCGTGTGGCGATGAGCCAGCTGCAACCCGGTCAGTGGCGCTACCTGCTGCCACACGAACGCTTCTGATCCTTCTTCTGATTCTTCTTCTGGTGCCTATCCGGTCACCACGCCGGGAAAGGCCCAGATCAGGCTGCCGGTCATCAAAAAGTAGCGCAAAAATTTGCCGACCGCCATGTAAGCCAGGCAGGGCCAGAACGGAAACTTGAGCCAACCCGCGACCGCGCACAGCGGGTCTCCGACCACCGGCAACCAGGCCAGCAGGCAGGCCTTGGGGCCGAGTTTCTCCAGCCATCGGACCGCACGGCCGTGATGCGATGAATGCTGGTATTTGTCCACCACCTTGTGGGCGCCGTAACCCATCCACCAGTCGAGCGCACCGCCCAGCGTGTTGCCCGCAGTTGCTACCAGCACAGCGGGCCAGAACATGGCGGGGTTGAGCTTGACCAGGCCGAAGACCACCGGCTCCGAGCCCAGCGGCAACAGCGTGGCCGAGATGAAGGAAACCACAAACACCGTGCTCAAGCCGTATTCGGGCAGGGCCAAAAGTTCTATCAGGCGGTGAATCCAGGCTTCCATATATCTATTTGAGTATAGGCATGACGGGCCAGCCACCCTGTCAGGAAGACGCTTACAACTCCGTGTGCAAATTTCAATTGCTGAAATTTTGGGCAGGTACAATCG
>NZ_JBFUGX010000368.1:0-4193 GCF_056402675.1 Polaromonas sp. P3_C2
CCTTCCTGGATGGTGATCCAGGGAGCGGTCTGGTGGTACTGGGTGTGCATGTCCTGTACCAGCACGCCTATCATCAGCGCCGCGTTGCTGCACAGGCCCACCAATTCCACGCCCTGGTCGAGCGCGCCGAGCTGAGCCGCGTCGTAGGAATTTTCCACCGCACCGTCAAAACCCAGCAGCTCCGCCAGGCGTTGGCGATTCACCGGAAAGCTCGAGGTACCGAGCGCACCCGCGCCCAGCGGGCTCATATTGAGGCGCGCATAGGCTTCTTTCAGGCGCGCGCTGTCGCGCCCGAAGACCGAGGCAAAGGCCAGCAGGTAGTGCGCGTAAGTGGTGGGCTGGGCCTGCACGCCATTGGTATAGGCCGGAACGATGGTGTCCAGGTTCTTCTCCGCCACGGCCAGCAGCTGCGCCTTCGATTGGATCATCGCGTCCATCAGAGCCAGCGCGCGCTCCCGCTGCATCAGGCGCCGCGTGGTGGACAGAATGTCCTGGCGGCTGCGGCCGGAATGCATGCGCGAACCATCGGGGCCGGCCAACGCCAGGATCAGCGGCTCGTATTGCAGGTAATCCCCAGGGCGTTTCGCGCCCGGCTGGTTGCCGTCCCTGATCACTTGGTCGACCGCCCGCGCAATCTTTCTGCCGAGCTCTGGCGGGACGATTTTTGTCTCGACCACCATCACGGTTGAGGCCTTGTTCATCTCGCCGAGAAAATGGAAGTTGTCGTGCTCGGCTTGCCCGGCTTTCTTGTCGGCAGCGACAGCCAAAGCGGACAGCGATACCAGCAACAAAGGAACCAGCAACAGCCGACCGGCGCGGCGTGGAATGGAGCCAGTGAACGCCGCGAGGGACGCGGACTCAAGGCGTTGCATCTTCTTTGCCTGCAGCGGATGCATTGAGATTGGCATTGGACGACACCACGGAAATGGTGAGCCTGTCCGTTCCGCCGTTGGAGGTCGGGGATGCAGTGTCGCCGGCAAGGGGCGCCATCCAGTCGCTGCCAGTCATTTCCGATTGCAGCGCAGCGGTCGCCGCGGCCGAATCCGCGCTGGTCAGGCTGCTGACCATCTTGCCGCCGAGATTGCGCAGCACAACCCCGGAACCGGTGGCGGCAATTGTCGTAGCGTCCGAAGACTGGCTGAAGGGCTGCCCACTCGGCGCACTGGCGCTGATGAGCAGAACGCCGTTCTCCACCTGCAGCTTGTTGGTGCCGCCGTCTATGCGCACCCCGTAGCTGCCACCGGAGCCCGATACGAGCAGATTTCCATTACCACCCGTGCTGATGGTATTGAAGGCATTGGCGCTGCTGCCAACGATGGACAGCCCCTCGCCGGAGCCGGCTGTCGCAGCCTTGATGTCGATGTCACCGCTGCCCGACGTGATACTGACGCCGTTGGCAGCTCCCGAGGCCGCAGTGCGCAGGAGGACTGCCGGCGCCGCAGACGCCGCGCTGTTGCTGCCCGTGATCGAGAGCTTGCCCGACACCGTGGAAATGGCGGCGGAACTGGTCGCCGTCGACGGGTAAATGGTGACGCCGCTGCCATAGGTGGAGCTGCCAGCCACACTCACTGAACCGCCTCCAGTGGCGCGTATGACATTGTTACCAGTCAGCACGCCCACCCCGTCGCCATAAACACTGCTCCCGGTGATCGCGAGCGCGCCGTTCTCGACACTGACCAGGGCCTTTCCGCCACCATAGATGCTGACGCCATTGCCCTGGTCGGCTGCGCTGCCGACCAGCGTCACGTTGCCCGAACCGGTGGTCTGGATGCGATTGGCGACGTTCTGGATGGCGATACCGTGGTCGAGCTCCCCGGCGTTCGGCGAATGGAAGTTGCCGACCAGCGTGATGTTGCCGCCTTGCGAAGAGATGTTGTTGACCGAGTTGGTGCTGGATGCGCTACCGCCCAGGGAGATAGCGTCCGAGGTACCTATGGAATCGCCCCTGAAGGTGATGTCACCGCTCACGGTAGTGACGTTGACGCCGTTCGCGTTCCCGGTGGAGTTCAGGAAGATACCGTAGCCGCCGAAACTGCTCGTGCTGTTGCCGTTGACGGCAATAGCGCCGCTGCCGGTGGTAATGTTGATGGCCGCATTGGCACCGGACGGCGCGATGTCAACGCCACGCCCCGAATAGCTGGTGCCGTCGAGCGTCAGCGCGCCCGACTGCGTGCCCAGATTGATGCTGGCGTAGGCGCCGCTGGCGTCCAGCGACACGGCCTTGAATGAGCCGGTAGTGGGATTGACCACACTGTTGTTGGCCAGCAGCTTGAGTGCGCCGGCTGTGCTGTTGATGTTGATCTGCGAGGCGGTGGCCGCGCTCGTACCGACGCCGGAGCTTAGCAAACCCAGCGCCGGCGTCGTGCCGCCCGAAGTGTTGCCGGTCACCGTGATGTTGCCGTCCGAAAAGATGCTGATGGAAGATCCGGAACCCGTCGAGTTGAGCACCGTGCCGTAACTGCCGGTGCTGCTACCACGCAGCGTGATGGCACCGCTGGTCGTTGCATTGAGTACTACGGCGCCATTGCCGGAAGCCGCCAGGTAGACGCCGCGGCCGGCACCGGCAAAGCCGTTGTCATTGGCCTGGATAGTCAGATTGCCACTGCCGACGCTGAGTTTTTGGGTAGAGGTGCTGGCCGTCGAGCAGATCAGCACGCCAAAACCGGAGGTTGCGTTGCCGCTGATCGTCAAATTGCCGGAACCGCTTGCAGCCATGGTGTTGTTGGTGCTGAAAATACGCGTGCCGTTGCCGCTGCCCAGGTTGGTGCTGTCCACCGTGATGGAGCCAGCGCCGCTGGTCTGTACGTTACTGCCTCCCGTAAGCACAAAGGCGTCGCCGGTCCCGGTGGCACTGGCGACGTTGGCCAGGATGGAGATGTTGCCGCCGCCGGYATTGAGYGTGGAGCCGGATATATTCACCGCGCTGCTGCTGGAGCTTGTCGAGGTGGAGGCGCCGCGTATCGTGATGTTGCCGCCGCTGGTGCTCAGCGAAGCGCCGCTGGTGATCGCCACGCCCGAGGCGCTGCTCTGGTTGGTGCTGGCGTAGCCGGTCAGCGGGTTGCTGCCGCCGCTGATGGTGATGGCCCCGCCGTTGGTGGTAATGGTGCTACCCGTCAAGGCCACAGAGCCGTTGCCGGTGTCACCGTAATTGGAGACCAGCGAGACGTTGAGGCTTTTGCCGGTGCCGTTGGAAATGGTGCGGCCGCTGCCGATGATGATGTTGCGGTGCGCCTGCAGGGTCAGAGAGGCATTTCCCACACCCTTGACGTTGTCCAGCACGTTGATGTCGCCCGAGGTTCCGCCGACCGCAGAGGTTTGGACGATCACGTTGGCGCCTTCGGACAGCGAGGCGTTGAGCACGGCCGAACTCAGGTTGGAACTGGCTGCGCCGCTGGAGGTGAAAGGAGAGCTCCCAGTCGCGCCGACGCTTGCCGTGCTCGTAATGTTGATGTTGTAGGGGTCGATCAGCCAGGTGCCTCCCTTGCCGGAGGCCGCGCTGATATCCACCGAACCCGTTGCATCCAGGTGATGGCCCGAGGTCTCGACCAGGCCCCCGCTGCCTGTCTGCCCGCCACCCAGCACCGTGATGCCGCCGTGAAATTGCGTGCTGTCGGTGGACCACAGGATGACTTTTCCGCCGCCGCCGCTGCTGAGCGCATCGGCATGAATGCGGGCATCCTCCCCCATATAAGTTCCGACGGCCTGGCGCTCGGTACCACTGCCCTGGTAGTTGCCGCCGACCAGTACCGTGCCGCCACCGGCATCGCCGGAAGCATCGATTCGGGCACCGTCGAACACACCGACGTACTGGCCCAAAGCCTTGAAGCTGCCGCCGGTTTCGCCGGCATCGCGGCCGGAGACGTCGACACGGCCGCTTACGGCGACAACACCGGCCTCCCCGCCGTCAAGCAGGACCGTGCCGTTTCGGCGCTGCAGGCTGGTCGCCTCGATCACGCCTTCGTTGTTGACCACATTGGACATCAGCGCGTCGCCGGAGCGGGCCGACATGACGACCAGGCCACCGTTGGCCTTGAGCAGCCCCTGGTTTACCACACTGGCGCCCAGCGAAGGGTCACTCACCTGCATATTGATCAGGCCGTCACCGTTGAAGTCCAGCGTGATATTCTTGCCCGCGCCCAGCATCACGCTGCCCAGACGGGCCGTGATGCTGCCCACATTGCGCACCTGCGCAC
>NZ_JBFUGX010000369.1:0-5608 GCF_056402675.1 Polaromonas sp. P3_C2
ACATCCACCTGCTGACCGACATGATCGCCTGCCCCGGTGGCGACTTCTGCTCGCTGGCCAATGCGCGCTCCATCCCGATCGCCGAAGCCATCACCGAGCGCTACCAGGACATGGACGAGCTGCACGACCTGGGCGAGATTGACCTGCACATCAGCGGCTGCATCAACTCCTGCGGCCATCATCACAGCGGCCACATCGGCATCCTGGGTGTGGACAAGGATGGCCTGGAGTGGTACCAGGTCTCGCTGGGCGGCTCCGATGGTTCCACGCTGAGCGGTGCCTCGGTGCCCGGCAAGGTGGTCGGCCCTTCGTTTACCGGCGCCGAAGTGCCCGAAGTCATTGAAGCGGTGCTGGACACCTATCGCCAGCTGCGCGAGGACGGCGAAACGTTCATTGCGACTTTCCGTCGCGTCGGCATTGAACCGTACAAGGCCGCCGCCAAGGCTGCGCGCTTTGCCCCCAACACCGTCGCGCACTGAAAGGACTGACCATGAAATTACTGCCTTTCAGCGAACAAAGCGGCGCGGAACAGCCCGGTACCCTGGTCCTTGCGAACGACGCCGATCCCTTCGAGGTCTCACTCGACGGCATCTCTCGCATTGACCTGAACTTCCCGAAGTTCACCGACGGCCGCGCCTACAGCCAGGCCTTCCTGCTGCGCCGCCGCCGCGAATTCAAGGGTGAAATCCGCGCCACCGGCGACGTACTGGTGGACCAGCTGGCGCAGATGGAGCGCAGCGGTTTTGACACCGCCGTGCTGCGCGCCGACCAGGACATGGCCGTGGCCCAGCGCGTGCTGGCGTCCTACCCCGGTTACAGCGCAGGCAAATACCAGGGCGACGCGGTGGACGTGCAACCCCACTTCAAGGAGGCGGCTTGCGCCTGAACACCATGAGCCTCGACCTTGCAAAGATCAACGCAGAACTCGGCCACAACGCACAGGGCCTGGTGGGCTGGGCCGTGGGACTGGGCCGGCCCGCCATCGTCACCACCAATTTCCGTCCCTTCGAGGCGGTGATACTGCACATGGTGACGCGCGCCAATTCCCGCGTTCCCGTGGTCTGGATGGACAACGGCTACAACACCGAGGCCACCTACCGCTTTGCCGACGAAGTGACCAGGCTGCTCAAGCTGGACCTGCATATTTACCTGCCGCGCCGCTCCCGTGCACACCGCGAGGCGGTGGAGGGTCCGACCCCGGCGCTGGACGATCCACGCCATGCGGCCTTCACTGAGGAGGTGAAACTCGAGCCCTTTGCCCGCGCTCTGCGTGAAACCGCGCCCCAGGTCTGGTTCACGGCCTTGCGCGCCACCGACACCGCGGTACGCGCCCAGATGGATCCGGTCAGCGTCAACCCCGACGGCCTGATCAAGGTCGCGCCGCTCCTGCACTGGTCGTCCAAGGACCTTTACCAGTACTGTGAGATCAACGGCCTGCCCAACAACTTTGACTATGTGGACCCCACCAAGGGCGAAGACAACCGCGAATGCGGCCTGCACCTTGCGCACTGACTGACCTATGAACGCCCGCACCCCATCCCACCTGCTGCCAGCCGACCCGGCGACCTCCATCGCGCGGCTGTCCAACTCCCACCTCGACGCGCTGGAAGAAGAAACCATCTTCATCCTGCGTGAAGTCGCCGCCGCCTTTGAGCGCCCGGCCCTGCTGTTTTCGGGCGGCAAGGATTCGTTGGTGATGCTCAAGTGCGCCGAGAAAGCGTTCGGCGTGGGTCGCATTCCCTACCCGCTTCTGATGATCGACACCGGTCACAACTTCCATGAAGTGACCGACTTTCGCGACCTGCGCGCCAAAGAGCTGGGCGCCGAACTGATCGTGCGCAATGTCGAAGACTCGATGAAACGCGGCACCGTGCGGCTGGCACACCCGGGCGAATCGCGCAATGTGCACCAGTCGGTCACGCTGCTGGAGGCGATTGACGAATTCCGCTTTGACGCGCTGATTGGCGGCGCGCGCCGCGACGAGGAAAAAGCGCGCGCCAAAGAGCGCATCTTTTCGCACCGCGACAGCTTCGGCCAGTGGCAGCCCAAAGCCCAGCGCCCCGAACTCTGGACGCTGTTCAACACGCGTCTGCAGCCTGGCGAGCACTTTCGCGTTTTCCCGATCTCCAACTGGACCGAACTCGACGTGTGGCAGTACATCGAGCGCGAAAAGATTGCCCTGCCATCGCTCTACTACGCGCACCAGCGCAAGGTGGTTGAGCGCAAGGGCCTGCTGGTGCCGGTGACGGAGCTCACGCCCGCGCGCGACGGCGAACAGGTGGTGGAAAAGACCGTGCGTTTTCGCACCGTCGGCGACATCACCTGCACCTGCCCGGTGGACAGCCCGGCCGCCACGGCGGCCGAGATCGTGATTGAAACGCTGGCCGCCGACGTGAGCGAGCGCGGCGCCACGCGCATGGACGACAAGACCTCCGACGCCTCCATGGAAAAGCGCAAGAAAGACGGGTATTTTTAGTTCTCCCCCGGGCAGGCTTCGCCTGCTCCCCCCAGGGGGCGGCGCCTGCGGACCGGCACAGCCGGACCCGCGGCCCCCACTGATAAAGACCTTGCCACCATTTTTGAGACTGAGATGACTACAAGTACCCACACTACTGATTTGATAGCTGGTGGCGCACAGCCAGAAACGGTTGCAGGCCAAAACGACCTGAAACCTGCGTTGAAGTTCATCACCTGCGGTTCGGTCGACGACGGCAAAAGCACCCTGATCGGCCGCCTGCTGGTGGACAGCAAGGCCGTGCTGCAGGACCATCTGGCCGGCGTGCAGCGCCAGGGTGAAACCGACCTGGCATTGCTGACGGACGGCCTTTCAGCCGAGCGCGAACAGGGCATCACCATTGACGTGGCCTACCGCTATTTCGCCACTGAAAGCCGCAAATTCATCATTGGCGATGCCCCAGGGCATGAGCAATACACCCGCAACATGGTGACGGCCGCCTCCAGTGCCGACGCCGCCGTCGTGCTGGTGGATGCGACCAAGCTCGACTGGAAAAACCCTGCGCTGGAGCTGCTGCAGCAAACCCGCCGCCATTCGCTGTTGGTCAACCTGCTGCGTGTGCCGTCCATCGTGTTCGCCGTGAACAAGCTCGACGCCGTGGAAGACCCGACGCTGGCTTTCAGGAACATTGAAGCAGCGCTGGCAGCATTCGCCCGGGCCGGGAAAATCCCGGTGAAAGCGACTGTGCCCGTGTCCGCCCTCAAAGGCTTTAACGTGGTGGATGCCCAACCCGGCTGGTGCGGTTATGAAGGCTTGTCGCTGCTGCAGTTGCTGGAACACCTGCCCGTTACGCCCGCCGAGACCACCGAAGCCTTTGCCTTCCCGGTGCAATGGGTTGAAAAGTTTTCATCTTCATCCGATACCTCTCAAGGACGGCGCGTCTTCTGGGGCCGCGTTGCCTCGGGCGGCGTACAGCCGGGCCAGAGCGTGACCATACTCCCCAGCGGCAAGACGGCCGTGGTGGCGCAGGTGCTGGACCATGCCCGCCAGCCCAAGGCCATCCTGGCCGGCCACAGTGCAGGCATCGTGCTGGACCGGGAAGTCGATGTGTCGCGCGGCGACTGGCTGCTGGCCACTGATACCTTTGAGCCCTCGCGGGAGATCTCGGCCACCGTGGCCTGGATGGACGATGAGCCGCTGGTCGCCGGACGCGTCTACTGGGCGCTGCATGGCCACCGCTGGGTCAAGGCCAAGGTCAAACGCATCGTTCACAAGCTCGACGTCAACACCCTCGCCGAGGAAGACGCCAGCGAGCTTCCGCCCAATGCCATCGGCCACATCGAGCTGAGCCTGCAGGAGCCGCTGGCCACCCTGCCCTATGCCCGGTCGCGCATGCTGGGCTCGCTGGTCCTGGTGGACACCGCCTCGAACAAGACTTCAGGTGCCGTGCTGATCCTTTGACCAGGATCAAGCCCCGCGCCCTCAACGACTTAACCCTGCTCACGGAATCCTCTTAAAATTGAGGGTTTCCACCGATTAGCCCCAAATAACATGACTCACATCGTCTCCGAATCGTGCATCCGCTGCAAATACACCGACTGTGTGGATGTCTGCCCCGTGGATTGCTTCCGGGAAGGCCCCAACATGCTGGTGATCGATCCGGACGAATGCATCGACTGCGCCGTCTGCATCCCCGAGTGCCCGGTCAATGCCATCTACGCCGAGGAAGACGTGCCGTCAGGTGTTTGAGCTCGGCCTGCTTGAGATCAAGGCCCATGTGATCGACTCGCTGGCCTACCCGGGCGGCCAGTGCATTGAGCTTTACCCCGACAAGCCGATTTACGACATTCCGGCCGTGCCCGTGTGCACCGGCAAGGAGCTGACCGACAACCTGCTCAAGCAGATCGAACCCTTTGGCGCGACCTTTCATTTCGGCCAGGAAGTCAGCGTGGTTGAAAAGCAGCAGGACGGCCGCTTCTTTGTCGAAACGTCAAAAGGCACGCGCTTCCTGACCAAAACCATTTTCATCGCAGCCGGTGTGGGTGCCTTCCAGCCCAAGCTGCTGCGCGTGGACGGCCTGGAGAAATTTGACGAAAGCCAGCTGTTTTACCGCGTGAAGAGCCCCGCCGACTTTGCCGGCAAGAACCTGGTGATTGTGGGCGGCGGCGATTCCGCGCTTGACTGGACGCTGAACTTTGTCGCCGAGGGCCCGAACAAGGCCGAGAGCGTGATCCTGATCCACCGCCGCGACGGCTTCCAGGCGGCGCCTGCCAGCGTGGCCAAAATGCGCGAGCTTTGCGACGCCTACGAGATGCAGTTCATCGTGGGCCAGATCACCGGCTACGAAGAAAAAGACGGCAAGCTGACCGGCGCCAAGGTCACCGGCTCCGACGGCGTGACGCGTGTCGTCCCGCTGGACGTGCTGCTGGTGTTCTTCGGCCTGTCACCCAAGCTCGGACCGATCGCCAACTGGGGCCTGGACATCGAGCGCAAGCAGCTCAAGGTAGACACCGAGAAGTTTTCCACCAATGTTCCGGGCATTTTTGCAGTCGGCGACATCAACACCTACCCCGGCAAGAAGAAGCTGATCCTCAGCGGCTTCCATGAGTGCGCGCTGGCAGCTTTTGGCGCGGCTCCCTTGATCTTCCCGGACAAGAAGATCCACCTGCAATACACCACGACCAGCCCGAAACTGCACAAGGTGCTGGGCGTTGAATCGCCGGTGTTTGACGACTGAGCCGAACTGGCTCGCTCCACCTGAAAGCCCGCCGCGTGCGGGCTTTTTGTTGCCTGTACGGCTTACGCAATAGGCCCGCCCCGGAATCACCCTACAATTTGGCTGGCGTCTGCATAGGCGCTTTCGCTGGGAGTGTTGCTGCAATTCGTCGCGCGAATTGCGGTGGCTGAGAAAGTCCCTTTGAACCTGATTTGAGGTAATCCTCGCGCAGGGAAGCATGTTCCGGATGCCCGCTGTTCTTTCGGGCTTCAAGCAGGCCGACCTGGCATCGATGATCGGAACTGCTGATGACCACGACTTCTACTTCTGCCGCCGCCGGCAACACCGCGCTTGCGCCATTGCCCTCCAGTGACCGCCTGTTCGGCTGGAGCGACCATGCTGCGCTCTGGCTCAGCCTCGGGGTGGGCCTGCTGGTC
>NZ_JBFUGX010000370.1:0-4189 GCF_056402675.1 Polaromonas sp. P3_C2
GGTTATGTGGCCGGCACCCTGTTCGGGGTGTTGATGCTCGGCATCATCCAGACCCTGATCTCTTTTGACGGCTCTTTGAGTTCCTGGTGGACGCGCATTGTCGTCGGCGTGTTGCTGTTTGTTTTTTGCCTCCTGCAACGGCTGCTGGCAAATCGCACACCCAAATCTTCCTGAAACCTTAATGGCCAGACCATCATGACAAGCACCAAACGAAAACTACGTTCCACCGAGTGGTTCGGCACGGCCGACAAAAACGGCTTCATGTACCGCAGCTGGATGAAGAACCAGGGCATTCCCGACCATGAGTTCGACGGCCGCCCCATCATCGGCATCTGCAATACCTGGTCGGAGCTCACGCCTTGCAATGCCCACTTCCGCAAGATCGCCGAGCATGTGAAGCGCGGCATTTCAGAGGCGGGTGGCTTTCCGGTCGAGTTCCCGGTGTTCTCGAACGGCGAGTCGAACCTGCGGCCCACCGCCATGCTCACACGCAACCTTGCCAGCATGGACGTGGAAGAAGCGATTCGCGGCAATCCCATCGACGCCGTGGTGCTGCTCACCGGTTGCGACAAGACCACGCCCGCACTGCTGATGGGTGCTGCAAGTTGCGACATTCCGGCCATCGTGGTGACCGGCGGGCCCATGCTAAACGGCAAGCTTGAAGGCAAAAACATCGGCTCGGGGACGGCAGTGTGGCAGCTGCACGAGTCGCTGAAAGCGGGCGAAATCCAGCTGCACCAGTTCCTGGCGGCCGAGGGCGGCATGTCGCGTTCGGCCGGCACCTGCAACACCATGGGAACAGCCTCCACCATGGCCTGCATGGCCGAAGCGCTGGGTACTTCGCTGCCGCACAACGCCGCCATTCCCGCGGTGGATGCACGCCGCTATGTGCTGGCGCAAATGTCGGGCGCGCGGGCTGTCGAGATGGCGCGCGAAGGCCTCACGCTGTCGAAAATCCTCACACGCGAAGCCTTCGAAAATGCGATTCGCGTCAACGCCGCCATTGGCGGCTCCACCAACGCAGTGATTCACCTCAAGGCGATTGCGGGCCGTATTGGTGTGCAGCTGGACCTGGAAGACTGGACGCGTATTGGCCGCAACACGCCCACCCTCGTTGACCTGCAGCCTTCCGGCCGTTTCCTGATGGAAGAGTTCTACTACGCCGGCGGCCTGCCCGCCGTGTTGCGCCGTCTGGGTGAAAACAGCTTGCTGCCGCATCCCAATGCGCTCACCGTCAATGGCCGGTCGATATGGGACAACGTGCGCGAGGCGCCGCAGTACAACGACGAGGTGATCCGCCCCCTCGACAACCCCTTGATCGCCGACGGCGGTATCTGCATCCTGCGCGGCAACCTGGCGCCGCGCGGCGCCGTGCTCAAGCCCTCTGCGGCCTCGCCCGAACTGCTCAAGCACCGCGGCCGCGCGGTCGTATTCGAGAACCTCGAGCACTACAAGGAGCGCATCGTCGACGAGAACCTCGACATCGATGCCAGCTGCGTGATGGTGATGAAGAACTGCGGCCCCAAGGGCTACCCCGGCATGGCCGAAGTCGGCAACATGGGCCTGCCGCCCAAGCTGCTGCGCCAGGGCGTCAAGGACATGGTGCGCATCTCGGACGCACGCATGAGCGGCACCGCTTACGGCACCGTTGTGCTGCATGTGGCGCCAGAAGCGGCGGCCGGCGGGCCGCTGGCCGCGGTACGCGACGGCGACTGGATCGAGCTCGACTGCGATGCGGGCCGCCTGCACCTGGACATCAGCGATGCCGAACTGGCTGAACGCCTTGCCGCCCTGCAGAAGGCCCCTGCAGGCATGCGTGGCGGCTACCAGCGCCTGTATGTCGACCACGTGCTGCAAGCCGACGAGGGTTGCGACTTCGATTTTCTGGTCGGCTGCCGCGGCTCCGAAGTTCCCCGGCACTCCCATTAAATCGCGCAAGCAGTGAATTACTGAACTTTATTCAACCTGATCCAGTCCCCATGAACACGCTCCGCCAGCCGCGTTACCGCGGTATCTTCCCCGTTGCCCCCACCACGTTCACCGAAACCGGCGAGCTTGACCTTGAAAGCCAGAAGCGCTGCATCGACTTCATGATCGACGCCGGCTCAGACGGCATCTGCATCCTGGCCAACTTCTCCGAGCAATTCGTGCTTTCGGACGAAGAGCGTGAAACCCTGACCCGTACCGTCCTCGAACATGTGGCCGGCCGCGTGCCGGTGATCGTGACCACCACCCACTACGGCACGAAGGTTTGCGCCGAACGCAGCCGCCGGGCGCAGGACATGGGCGCCGCCATGCTGATGGTCATGCCGCCGTATCACGGGGCTACCTTTCGCGTGAGCGAGCCGCAGATTTACGAGTTTTATGCGCGGCTGTCGGATGCGGTCAACATTCCCATCATGATCCAGGATGCGCCCGCCAGCGGCACTGTGCTTTCAGCCTGCTTCCTCGCGCGTATGGCCCGTGAGATTGAACACGTCGCCTATTTCAAGATCGAAACCGCCGGTGCAGCCTCCAAACTGCGCGAACTGATCCGTTTGGGAGGTGACTCGGTGGAAGGGCCATGGGACGGCGAAGAGGCCATCACGCTGTTGCCCGACCTCGATGCCGGCGCCACCGGCTCCATGACCGGCGGCGGCTACCCCGACGGCATTCGTCCGATCATCGAGGCGCACCGCGCCGGCGACCATGACAAGGCCTATGCCCTTTACCAGCAATGGCTGCCGCTGATCAATTATGAAAACCGCCAGGCGGGGCTGCTGGCCGCCAAGACCTTGATGAAGGAAGGCGGCGTGATCGCCTGCGAAGCACCGCGTCATCCTTTTCCGGCCATGCACCCGGACACGCGCGCCGGGCTGCTGGCAACCGCCAGCCGGCTTGATCCGCTTGTGCTGCGCTGGGGGCGGTAAGCAGGGCACGCCGCGGGGTAATGCCCCGCACATTGCTCCTTTTTTGATAGCTTCTCGCGCCCACCGGTTAACGGCTCCAGGCGTTTTATGCCTTGGGCGACGTTCCGGAGCCGATCTGACGCGCGAGATGCACCTGGTGCAGCGTTATTTTCCGCACCTCGGCCTGGCTGGTTTCGATATGGGCGCGCAGCAGCATGGCGGCCTGGTCGCCACGCTTGGCGCGCACCGCCTTGAGAATCTTGGCGTGCTCTTCATAGGTCGCGTCAATGCGCGGCTGCTTGATGAAGTCAAGCCGGCGAATGATGCGGATGCGGTCAGTCACATCGCGGTGCACCCGGGCCATTTCGGCATTGCCGGCGGCCGCCACCAGCGCACAATGAAACGCCTCGTCCCACTGTGCAACCTGCACCATGTCGGTACTGCGTTGAGCTAGCGGCGCCAGCCAGATGGCCGCCAGTTCATCGAGTAGCGCCGTGTCCACCGTCTGGCTGCCGCTGCACAGGCGCTGCACGGCCGTGGTTTCCAGCACCATGCGCAGATCGTAGAGCTGCTCGAACTTGTCGAAATCAAAGGGCAGCACGCGCCAGCCACTGCGAAACAGCACCTCGACGAATCCCTCCTGCTGCAGGCGAAACAGGGCCTGGCGCACCGGTGTACGCGAGACACCCAGGCGCTCGCTGACCTCGCTTTCGGTGAAGYGGTCGCCGGGCACCAGCTTGAATTCGGCGATGTCGCGCTTGAGTTCGGCATAGGCTTGCTCGGCGCGCGAATGAAAGGCGCTGCCGGCAACAGGCGGGGCGGCGTGCGTGCGGCTCATGCCAGCAGACTCACGTGGGCGGCTACCACACGCCAGCCATCCCGCGTGCGCAACCAGGTCTGGCTTTGGCGCCCGGTCCTGTCGCTACCTACACGTGCAAACTCTGTGTTGGCCGTGGCGAAGTCGCGTCCGTATGTTGTGATGACTGTGGCGCGCAAGGTACGCGCGAGCCCTTGTGGGGAGCGCCCCGCGCGAAAAGCACGGATGGCGTCATAGCCGTGGAGGTTCTCGGTGACGCCGTAGCGCAGGGTGTGCTCGCTGTTCCAGAACAGCTCGTCGAGCACTTCCACGTTGTTGTTGACCAGTGCATCTTCGTAGCGAAAAAATGCGGCAGTCACTTCGGCATGAACGTCGGGCAGGTTGATGGCATGGATCATGATTTACCGATTGTCAGCGAAGCCAGCGAAGCCAGCGAAGCCAGCGAAGCCAGCGGAGCGCGGGCGATGCCGGCTGCCTCCAGCAC
>NZ_JBFUGX010000371.1:0-4168 GCF_056402675.1 Polaromonas sp. P3_C2
GCCCTGGAAGCCCTGCGTGAACCGCTGGAGTCCGGCACCATCACCATTTCGCGAGCCGCCCAGCGCGCCGAGTTCCCGGCGCGCTTTCAGCTGGTCGCAGCGATGAACCCTTGCCCCTGCGGTTACCTCGGCTCGAGCTTGCGGGCTTGCCGTTGTTCGCCCGAACAGGTGTCGCGTTACCAGGGCAAGCTCAGCGGCCCGCTGCTGGACCGCATCGACCTGCATGTTGAGGTGGGTGCGCTTGCAGCCGATGAACTGGTCAACGCGCCGCCGGGCGAAGCCACTGCCGTTATCAGGGCCCGGGTTGCCACGGCACGTGATCGTGCTATTGCCCGGCAGGGCACCACCAACCAGGCGCTGGAAGGCCAGGCCATTGATGCGCAATGCCAGCTCGATGACGCAGCCGCGAAATTCCTGAACACCGCAGCAGCGCGGTTGGGGTGGTCAGGCCGCAGCATCCATCGCTGCCTGAAAGTGGCCAGGACAATTGCCGACCTCGCAGGCGCACAGGCCGTCCAGGTCGTCCACGTCGCGGAAGCCGTGCAGTACCGTCGGGCGCTCAAGGCAGCCCATTGACCAGGGCCGCCGAGCCGCGCAAAAGCCCGACTAACTCAATCGCTCAATAGGTGGCAAGCACATTCAGGAACCAGCCCCGACTGCGGTAAGACAGGTCGGTCAGGTCATCGGAATACTTGGTGAAGTTGTATCCCACCCCAACCTTCACCCCCTTGCCAAGGTGGCGATAGACACCGAGGAGCATGCCGGCTTTTGCATCCTGCGCCTCCGTGGCGCGCAGGTTGCGCCATTCAATCAGGGCGTCCCACTCCTTGACCAGGTGAAGATCCGCCCGGAAGATCAGAAGATCAGCACGGCTGGAGAACCACTCCCCGCCGGCAACCGGCATTTTCAGCTCGCCGACGCGGAACGCGTATTTGGCGCCGACGGAAAGCCACGGCTTCACGTCGTAAATTGTGTCGACGGAAAACACCTGGCTGCGCTGCGCGTAGTCGGCCGCCTGGCCCGAAGGGGTCAGCTGGCCCGCGGTCGGCACGTTGTGCAGGTTGGTGTACTTGAACAGGGTGTTCCAGCGGTCGTTGTCAACCGGCCGGTAGGCGCTGCCCAGCACAAACTCATGGTAGTTACCGTCGACAAAGGCCCCCTGGCTGTTGCTTGAACGCGAGACATTGAGCTTGCCCAGCACGCGCCAGGCAGGGTCCACCTGCATGCCCACCGTGTTGCGCATCAGCCAGGTGGTACGTTCGCCGGACACATTGCTCCGGTCGTTGCGCCACTCAAGATTACCGCTGTATTTCAGGCTGTCCTTTTTGTAGCCGACAGAGCCACCGAGCGCACGGCGCCTGAGGTCACCGGCCAATGGGTCGGACACGGTTCCGAACTCGACCTTGGCGCMCCAGTTCCAGCGGTCATTAGGCGACCAGTCCATGCCAAAGGCTTGCGTCAAGCTTTGCGGGCCGGYCCCATTGACTGCACGGCCCTCGCCGAACACCCGCAATTGATCGGACACGCGGGTGCTTGCACCAGAGACCAGCGTCCCTTGGCGGCCGCGCCACGCGACATCCGGGCTTTCTGTTTCCATCGTGTACGCCAGATAGGCATTGCTCCGGTCGGAGATGCGGTAGTCGGCGCCCAGCTTGCCGCCGGCGCCCATGCTGCCGCCGGATGCTTCGCCGCTGAGCTTCACGCGTTCGCTGACTTGCAGTGCGCCACCCAGGCCGACGCGGTTGTTGGGGTCGCGCGTATCGTCACGCTCCAGCGTCCCCTGAACGTAACCGTAAGCTTCCCAGTTTTCTTTTTCCCCGGGTTTCCCACCCGCACGATCAGGCCGGTAATCCGCCCTCACCTGCGCATCCGTGCGCGATCCGGTCTGGGAAAGCAACGGGCTGGCATTTGGCGTGACATTGGAACGATCGTCCGCACGGACCCCGACAGCGACTTCCCATTCGCTGTTCAGCGTCTGCCGCACCGCAAGTTCGGCGTTCTGGTTATTCTGCAGATCGCCGTCGCGCTTGTCTGCCTTGACCAGCACGCGCGTGCCCGGAACAAGCTCCACATCGGCAGCGGCACCGGCCTGCCGGACCGCCTCACCGCCTATGCCAATCTGCCCCGGGGCCGAATAACCGCGGTCACGGTTCTGGACATAAGAGGTGATCTTCCCCTTCATGCTGTCGGTGACTTCGGCGAGATCCACCGAGCCTTCCAGACGTTCTGCGCCGGCCGACTGGATGCCGCCGTTGTTCAGCGTGTTAAATCCAAAGCCGCCATCAAGAGAGGTTTGGGCGCCATTGCCCGGCCCCTTGGAACGTGCCGCCTCAAACTTCAGCCAGGTGCCGGGCTTGTAGCGCAGCGTCCCGTCGATCCCCTTGAGCGTCTGACTGGAGCCTGTTTCGCCCTGGTGGTAGCTGCTGGCGCCCAGCTGCACATGGTCGTTCAGCCATTGGCTCGCGCGAATGCCGGTCGACAGGTTGTTGATGGCCGTGACGCCGGGTGCAAACTCGTATGTCGTCACGAGGTAGACCGGCTGGCCGCCTACCGCAGACGCCATGATCAGGCCGGCGCCGGCGCCGGTCGCCGACAGGGGCGATTGCAACAGGATACGGCCTTGAAGGTAGTTGATCTCGTAATCCTGCGTAGGCGCGAGTTCGCGGCGCTCGATCACCATGCCGGAGTCCTTGTCGCGGACCTCGATCCAGACGCGCTCCGAGCCCTGTGTGATGTCGAGGTGGCGCAGGTAGTAGAGCGAGCCTCCCGTGCCGCGAAATTCCTCGCGCGAAGCCAGCGTTCCCGGATCGGCGGCAAAAGCATCAATCTGGGTCTGTTTTTCGCCATAGGTCGTGGCATCTTCAGAGCGGTAGCGCACCTGCGCGCCATAGAGGCCGCGCGAGTACTGCATCAGCTCCGTCCCGCTCCACGAGGTCTGGAAGTTACCCCACATGACGTGCGAGTCGCCTTTTTGCAGTTTGACAAAAAACTTGCCCTGCGTCGGCGCATCATCCACCGTTGTGCTGTCATCACCGTAAACGGGGTAGTAGAGGTTGGGGTCAATACTGCGCAGAAGGTATTTGGGATCCTTGCTGGAGAAGTTGGAAAACAGGTCCTCGATAGGACCTTCCCGGGTATCGGCCGAAGCCGTCAGCAGCCATTCGCCCTTGATTTTTCCCTTGAGGTAGAAAGCGGCACGGCCATCAACATACACCTTGTCTTCATAGTGACTTAAGTCCCCGGTCACCAGTTTGGCGGGCCCGGAGACATTGTTTTTCCCGACCGTCAAATCCCCCAGTGCCAGGTAAAACCAGTCATCCGCGGCGATGTTGAGGTTGCGGCGGAAGTTGCTTGCGCGCCCGTCCGACTCTTTCAGCGTCACCTCTACAGACTGCGGACCTGCCGGCATGATTTGTTTCATGGCGAACTTGCCCTGCGCATCGATCGGCAGTTCCAGCCCCAGCGCTTCGATGCGCTGGCCCAGCTTGAGATTGGTGCCGTTGACCGTGACGGTGCCGCCGGTCACCGGAATATTGCGCAGCGCCAGGCTGTTTTCGCCATACCCCGTCAGCCGTTCGCGCTCGAGCTTCTCCGCATCTTCATTGACCGGCATGGCGCGCACCAGAAGGTTCAGGGATTTCAGACTGGTCTCATCGAAACGCCCCTGGGCGTCATAAACACGCAGGAGGTAGAACACCTGGTCGCCGGCCGTATTGGCCGGAACGGTCCAGTTGAGCGCGCCTGACCATGTGATGGGCACGACCTCAAAAGGCTGCTCCTGTGTTTTCTGCCCTGCACGGAAAAGCCGCAGTTCGGCTTTTTTGATCCAGGGAATGTAGTTCGCCCAGGCCCGGAACTCCACCACCTCGCCCTTGACCGCTGCATTGGGTGTGGCCCAGGCATTCATCACCGGCGCAATGGCCAGGCTGTCATAACGCACCTGGATGTCAGCCTTCTCGAGCGCGACGTCAGCGCACCGCTGACCATCTGCTTCATTGGGAATCTCGGAGGCATTGATAGGCTCGCCATCAATCGTGATGCGAAACGGCACAGTGGACTGCCCCACGGCCTGTGGCGTGCAGGGCTTGGCGGCCGCCAGCGGAACAGGAACGGCTGCCGGCGCTACGGCCTCGAACCACACGCGCAGCTCGACGCGGCGATTGCGGGC
>NZ_JBFUGX010000372.1:0-4155 GCF_056402675.1 Polaromonas sp. P3_C2
CAGCCGTTTTGTGGACCTGACCAATGGCKAGCTCCACAAAGCTGACTTTGCCATCGCCGAGTGCACGGCCGCCATTCAGGAGCAGATCGCTCTGCGCCGCAAAGCGTTAGGCAATTCTTCGGAGATCGCCCAGGCCGCAGGCCTGTTGCTGCAGGCCAACCGCGGCGCAGCGACGGTGGACAGCCGGACGCTTCCCTCCAGCGGCGCGCTCGGTCTGCCCGGAGCACAGAAAAACAATACCCCCGCAGGTTCGGCGGCGCCGCTACCGGGCACTCTCGGCGCCGTGGGCGATCCGGGCGGACCTTATGCGCCTAACGCCCAGGGGTTGCCAAAACCTATTTACRCGCCTTTGGAGGTTGTGTCGGAGGCCGCGCAACCTTCGGCGGTTTCCGGTGCCGAATCGCTACAGGCAGTTGTTCCACTGGAAGAGCTCCTGCCGGAGCTCAATGGTGAAACTGGTTTTGTCGGGCTGGTCAACGAGCAGGTGTTGCCTTCAGCCCAGACCCGCGTCCGGGTGAAAGGCCCGCTAGGCGCCACGTTTGAGGTCACCCTCAATGGGCAACTGGTACCCGCCACACAGGTAGGCAAGAAGAGCAGCCTTGAGAAGAACCGCGTCGTCGCCTGGGAATACATCGGTGTTGACCTCCGGCCCGGCCGCAATACGCTGGGTGTGCGCGCTGTAGACGGTTTTGGCAATGCACGCGGAACGGCGCAAGTCACGATCCTGGTTCCCGGTGCCCTGGCAAAGATCGAAGTTGGCGCGCCTGCGCAGCTGATTGCTGACGGTGCGACTGCCGTTCCTGTCACCATTTCGCTGCGCGATGCGCAAGGCCTGCCGGTGGCCGTGCGAACCCAAGTGACGCTGCAGGCAAGCCTTGGCCAGTGGCAGACTCCCGACCTGGATGCACGCCAGCCCGGCACGCAGGTCTTTGTTGAAGGTGGTGAGGGCCGCTTTTTGTTGTTGCCACCCGCCCAGCCCGGAAAGGCGGAGCTTGGTATTGCCAGCGGCACCGTCAAGTCTGTGGCGGCCATCGAGTTCATGCCCAACCTGCGGCCCATGATTGCGGCCGGTATTGTGGAGGGCACGCTCAACCTGCGCAGCCTCAATCCTTCCGCATTGCAACCCGCGCAAAGCGGCGATGTTTTTGAACGGCAGATCCGGAGCACGTCGCGCAGCTTTGCGGGTGGCAAGGGCGAAGCGGCTGCGCGGACTGCGCTGTTCCTCAAAGGCAAGGTGCTCGGTTCTTCACTGCTGACGCTGGCCTACGATTCCGACAAGCCTTCCGATACGGCGCTGTTCCGCGATATCCAGCCCAACCAGTTTTACCCGGTGTATGGCGATTCGTCGGCGCGTGGCTTTGACGCCCAGTCCACCGGCAAGCTCTACGTGATGCTGCAAAACGGCACCAACTACGCACTGCTGGGCGACTATTCAACCCAGAGCGACAACGCCGCACGTCAGCTCACGCAATACTCGCGCGCCCTGAACGGTGTCAAGGGCCGTTACCAGGAAGGCGCAGTGACCGTGGAAGGTTTTGCAAGCCGCACGGCGACGACGCAACTGGTGCAGGAATTCCGCGCCAATGGCACTTCCGGGCCGTTCCGGCTCAACATCAACGGTGTGGTCAACAGCCAGCAAGTCGACATCCTCACGCGAAGCCGCAGCCAGGCATCAGTCATCATCAATGACACACCGCTGGCGCAGTTCACCGACTACGAAATCGAACCTTTCAGCGGTCAGCTTCTGCTCAAGACTCCGGTTCCGAGCGTGGACACCGACCTGAATCCGATCTTCGTGCGGGTCAGCTATTCGGTGGACTCGGGCGGCCCCAAGCATACGGTCGCCGGCGCCGATGCGCGCCTGGAAGTCCTTCCGGGTATATCGCTCGGCGCGACGGCGGTGCAGGACACCGACCCCGCCAATCGCCAGAACCTCAGCGGACTGAACGTGACGGCGAAGCTGGGCGAAAAAACCGTGGCCACCGGTGAAATCGCCCGCAGCAGTACAGACTTGCAGGGCAACGGCTCAGGCCAGCGCGTGGAAGTCCGTCATGACGACCAGGCGCTGCAGGCGCGCGTCTGGGGTGCGCGCACCAGTGCGGGTTTTTACAACCCCAACAGCGTGCAGTCGGCCGGCCAGTCTGAATACGGCGCAAAAATCGGTTACGCCGTAGATGACAAGAACAGGCTTGTCGCTGAAGCGCTGCGCACTGCCAACAGCGTGACAGGCGCGGCACAAACCGGCGCGGACCTGAAGCTCGAACACAGCCTGCCCGGAAATGTGAAGGTGGAAGTTGGCGTGCGCTACAGCAGCGCCAACACCGCCGCTGCGCTTTCCGGTCCGGCCTTGCCTGGCAGTACCGTTCCGGTGACGCCTTCCGCCACGGCGCTGGCTTCAGGCTCGTCCGAGGAGGTGGGTTACACCACGGCGCGGGTCAAGGTGACGGTGCCGGTTCCGGATGTGCCCCAAGCCGACGTCTACGGCCTGGCCGAATACGCGATCGACGGCAGCGGCGGCCGGGAGGTCGGCGTCGGCGGCAACTATGCCATTAATTCCACAACGCGCCTGTATGCGCGCCACGACTTCATCAATAGCCTGAAAAGCATTTACACGCTCAATGCGTCGACTTCGCAATACACCACCGTTGCCGGCCTCAATACGGAACTGCCGGACAGCACGCAGCTGTTCAATGAATACCGCATGGGCGACAGCATCAACGGCCGCAGCAGCGAGGCTGCGGTCGGACTGCGCAGGCTCTGGCGCCTGGACAATGGCGTCGGCCTGACAGCCAGCTTGCAACGCATTAAGCCGTTGTCGGGTGTGACCATCGACGACTCTAGCGCCGTCACCATCGGAGCCGACTACACGGCCGCGGCCACCTGGAAGGCGTCCGGC
Organism: Polaromonas sp. P3_C2; assembly: GCF_056402675.1. NCBI lineage: Bacteria > Pseudomonadati > Pseudomonadota > Betaproteobacteria > Burkholderiales > Comamonadaceae > Polaromonas > Polaromonas sp. P3_C2. The sequence continues at coordinate 2,897 of NZ_JBFUGX010000372.1, forward strand.
CAGGTACAGTGGCAGACATCGGCCACTTCGAGCGGCTGGCTGTTGACGGGCGCGCTGGCCAACAAGCTGGACGACAGCTGGACCCTGCTCAACCGCGCGCTCTACAGCGAGCAGACCAACCTCGGCGCCACGGGCGGCAAGCGTGAACTGATCACGGCGCAGTCCGGTGTGGCCTATCGCCCGGTAAGCACCGACGTGTGGAATGCGCTGGGTCGCATCGAATACAAAAAGGATTCGGACAGCACCCTGGGCCCAGGCGTCAGCCGCGATGAGTCCGGGCTGATTCTTTCCACCCACCTCAATATCCAGCCCAGCCGCAGCTGGGTGACGAGCGCACGCTATGCCGCCAAATGGGGCCGCGACAAGTCCAACGGCATCAGCAGCCGCTCCTTTACCCAGTTGATTGGCGGCCGTTCCACCTGGGACCTTACCGAGCGCTGGGACGTCAGCCTGCAGGCCTACCGCATGTGGGGTAACGGCGCCGCGGAGACCGCGGTGGGCGTGGAAGTCGGCTATCTGGCCTGGAAAAACATGTGGGTGTCACTGGGCTACAACATCAAGGGCTTCCGGGCCGCTGACCTGGCGGGCGAGGCCTACACCCAGCGTGGTGTCTACCTGCGTGTACGCTTCAAGTTTGACGAGAATGTGTTTGAACCGGCTGGCGCGGCCACTGCCTCACCTTCCAACACGGCGGGCCCCAAATCATGATGTTTTTTCAGTGTCCAGGCCTTTCCTCGTATGCGCCCCGCCGATCCTCACCGGCAAGCAAGTGGGCGCGCCTGGTATGGGCCGTGGCCGTCATGCTGCTGGCCGCGACTGGCGCGATGGCACAGACAACTTTCAATTACACGGGCGCCCTGCAGACCTATACCGTGCCGGCGGGCGCGGGCGGCGTGATCATCCAGGCCAACGGCGCGGGTGGTGGCAGCGGCGGCAATGACTTGAGCGGTGACGGCGGCGCTGGCGGCGCGGGTGCGCGAGCCACGGGCACGTATTACATCGCCCCGGGCACCGTGCTCAACGTGGCCGTCGGACAGGGTGGCCGGCCCGGCAACACATCGCAAGGTGCTTTTACCTGCGCCAACGCGGCGGGCGCGGGCGGCCTTGCGGGCGGTGCTCCGGGCTGGGCCGGCGGCTCCGGTGGCCAGGCCGGCTGCAGCGGCTGGTCCGGCGGCGGTGCCGGCGGCGGTGCCGCCAGCGTGGTGGCCACGGCCGCCAATGCCAGGCTGATCATCGCCGGCGGCGGTGGCGGCGGGCAG
>NZ_JBFUGX010000373.1:0-4155 GCF_056402675.1 Polaromonas sp. P3_C2
ATTCGCGGCCCTGTCGTGTGGTAARCAACTGCTGGCCCCGGGCCGGCACGGCAGCCGCACCGGCCTGGGCGGTGTAGCCGCCCAACATCTCCGCCGGCGTGGCTGCCTGGGCAACCTGCGTATATACAGTGCCGGCGAGGCAGGCTGCGGCGATTGCGAGGTAGAGACTCCTGCAGCATGGGGGCGGCGACGAAAAGTTCATAGGGGACACCTCTTTCTTTGAATGACTTCATGATGCTGCGCCGTCCTTAGGGTTTTCTTAAGCGGGATACGCTGTGCCCGAAATTGCGGCCGCATGCGGCGCCAACCGTGTTTGATACGCCCGCTTGACCGGAATCAAACGGAGTTCCCGATCCCGGCCTATCCTCTTCCCATGCACACCGCAGACGATGCCCTTCTGCCCGCCCGTGAACTGGTTTATGCGCTGGCCGGTGTTCTGCACGCGCGGATCATGGAGACGCACATCTCCTGGGTGCTGCTCGCGCGGGACAGGGCCTACAAAATCAAAAAGCCGGTGCACCTTCCTTTCGTCAATTACGCCAGCCCGCAAGCCCGGCTGCGGTTCTGCGAAGAAGAGGTCCGCCTGAACCGGCGGCTCGCACCTTCGCTTTACCTGGGGGTCACCCGTATCACGGGAGCGCCGCATTCACCGGGGCTGGATGGCGAGGGGCCGGCGCTTGAATACGCGGTGCGCATGCGTCGCTTTGCGCCGGGCGCCCTGTTAAGCGAAAAAGCCGACGAGGGCGATCTGGGCGCGGGCGACATTGACGAACTCGCCGCGTTGCTTGCCAGCTTTCATGAAAGCGCACCGCGTGCGGAAACCGCCAGCGGTTTCGCAGGCGCACCGCAACGCCGGCAGGCGGCACTGGCCGCGCTCGAAGGCGCCCGGCCGCTTATGGACGAGGCTGCGCACGTCGCGCTCAAAGCCTGGCTCGAGACCGAGGCGACGGCCCTCGCCGCGCTGTGGACCGCGCGGCTGGCGGACGGCCGTGTGCGCGAATGCCACGGCGACCTGCACCTGGCCAATATCGTGAGCCTCGATGGCGGTGTTGCGGCCTTCGACTGCATCGAGTTCGACCCGGCGCTACGCTGGATCGACGTCCTTGACGACATCGCCTTCGTGGTGATGGATCTCTGGGCCCATCAGCGAAAAGACCTGTGTTTCCGTTTTCTCAATGCCTGGCTGGACCGGACGGGCGACCACGGCGGCCTGCCGGCGCTGCGCTTTGCCGTGATCTACCGGGCGCTGGTCCGGGCCCAGGTGGAGCAGCTGCGCGATGCCGGCGGCCCTGTCGCGCGCCGCTACCTGGATACCGCGCTTGCCTGGGCCGCGCCCGGAGATGCCCGCTCGAACGTCCGGCTCTTCATAACCCATGGTTTGCCGGGGTCCGGCAAAACTTTCACGTCGCAGCGCATCGTCGAGCGGGAATGCGCGATTCGCCTGCGCTCCGACGTTGAACGCAAACGCCTGCACGGCCTGGGCATGCTGGAGGATTCGCGCGCCAAAGGCCTGGATCTGTACCGGGCCGAGGCCGGGGCGCGCACCTACTCCCACCTTTTCGCCATGGCGCGCACGGCACTGCGCGCGGGGTACCCGGTGATACTCGACGCGGCCTTCCTGCGCCGCGCCGAACGCGAGGAGGCGCATGCGCTGGCGCTGGACATGCGGGTACCGTTTTGCATCGTGGACTGCGAAGCGCCCCTGGACGTGCTGCGCGCGCGCCTGCTGGCGCGCCGCGGCGATGCCTCCGAAGCCGATGCCGCCGTACTGGATGGTTTACGGAAAACGGCAGAACCACTGTCCGCGCGAGAGCACGCTTTCGTCCAGGCGCTCCCCGCCGGGTGACGCACCTGGCCCGAACTTGCGTTTTATCAAGGCTGAAGGCGCTTGCCGCACCTACAGTGGCAAGAAGGACTGCCATGCAAGAACCTCTCCACGCTGCTACCGCCAATCGCTTGCGCCTGCGCAGGCTGGGCATAGACACCTACCAGGAACCGGTGCTGTACATGCACCGCGACTGCCCCGTCTGCCGTTCGGAAGGTTTCGAAGCACAGTCGCGGGTGGAACTGCGGCTGGACGGCCGCACCATCGTCGCGACGCTCAACGTAGTCAGCGGCGATTTCCTGCCGCCGGATGAAGCTGGCCTTTCCGAGGCTGCCTGGCGCCTGCTTGACGCGCGGCCGGGCGCGGAGGTTTCCCTGCATCATCCCGCGCCGCTTGAATCGCTGGGCCACGTGCGCGCCAAGGTCTACGGAAAGCGCCTGGGCCAGGCGGCCATCGACGCGGTGATCGGGGACGTGGCGGCAGGCCGCTATTCGGACCTGCAGCTCGCGGCCTTCGTCACCGCTTGCGCGGGCGATCACCTGGACATGGACGAGACCATCGCGCTTACGCGCGCCATGGTCAATGTCGGCGAGCGCATGCAGTGGGGCGAAGGACCGGTCATGGACAAGCATTGCGTGGGCGGCCTGCCAGGCAACCGGACCACCATGGTCATCGTGCCCATCATCGCGGCTTGCGGGCTGCGCATGCCCAAAACTTCGTCGCGCGCCATCACCTCGCCCGCCGGCACGGCCGACACCATGGAGACACTGGCGCCGGTGGACCTGGACGTGGCGCAGATACGACGCGTGGTCGAGCGCACCGGCGGCTGCATCGCCTGGGGCGGCGCCGTGCGGCTCAGCCCCGCCGACGATGTTCTGATCCGTGTCGAGCGTCCCCTGGACCTCGACAGCCAGGGGCAGCTTGTCGCATCGATACTTTCAAAAAAGGCGGCGGCCGGCGCCACGCACGTGCTGATCGACATGCCCGTCGGCCTGACCGCCAAAGTCCGCAGCGCGCATGCCGCAAATCAGCTCGCGCGGCAGCTGGAGCAGGTCGGCCAGGCGCTGGGCCTGCGCATGCGCGTGTTACAGACCGACGGCGTCGCGCCTGTGGGCCGCGGCATCGGTCCCGCCCTCGAAGCGCGCGACGTGCTGGCGGTGCTGCGCCGAGAGGACAGCGCGCCGGCCGATCTCGCGCAGCGCTCCCTGCACCTGGCAGGGCAGATTCTTGAATTCGGCGGCGCTGCGCCGGTCGGCGGCGGCATCGCGCTGGCCACCGCCGTGCTGGAGGACGGGCGCGCCTGGAAGAAATTCCAGGAAATATGCGAAGCGCAGGGTGGCCTGCGCGAACCCCCGGTCGCCGCCTGCCGGCAGCCCGTGCCTTCGCCGCGCGCCGGCACCGTGATCGCCATCGACAACCGGCGTCTGGCCCGCATCGCCAAACTCGCGGGAGCGCCCACCTCGGCCTGCGCCGGAATCGACATGAACGTGCAACTGGGCGCGGTCGTGGAGCGCGGCCAGCCCTTGTTCACGCTGCACGCCGCCTCACCGGGCGAATTGGCCTACGCACTGGAATACGCCACCACGCAGGCCGAGGCCGTGCATGTGATGGAGGACGCGCGATGAAGCGCGAACCGATGGTGGTCCTCGCCCTGCCCGGCGGCGCGCCGCTGGCCACGGCGCTCGCGCGCAGCCTGCGCTGCGGCTGGAGCGAACTGGCGCTGCACCACTTTCCCGACGGCGAAACCGGCGTGCGCATAGACGCCGAGGTCAAGGGCTGCCGCGTCATGCTGGCCGGCAGCCTGGACCAGCCGGACGCCAAGACCCTGCCTCTGATTTTTGCGGCGGACGCGGCGCGCGAACTGGGCGCCTCGCAGGTCGGCCTGGTGGCGCCCTACCTGGCCTATATGCGGCAGGACAAGCGCTTTCATCCCGGCGAAGCCGTCACCTCGCGCAGCTATGCCCGGCTGCTGTCCGCGTCGCTGGACTTCCTGGTGACCGTTGACCCGCACCTGCACCGCGTGCACGGGCTGGACGAGATCTATTCCATCCGGACGCAGGTGGTACCGGCCGCCCCCACRATTGCCCGCTGGCTGAGCGGTCACGTCGCATCACCCTGGCTGATCGGGCCCGACCAGGAAAGCGCACAGTGGGTCGCCGAAGTGGCCAGGCTGGCCAACGCCCCCTGGACCGTGCTGCGCAAAACGCGGCGCGRCGACCGGGACGTGGGCGTCAGGCTGGCAAGCCCCGAACGTTGGCCGGGGCGCGTGCCGGTGCTGCTTGACGACATCATTTCCACGGGCGAAACCATGCTCGCCGCGACACGCCTGC
>NZ_JBFUGX010000374.1:0-4152 GCF_056402675.1 Polaromonas sp. P3_C2
CCTGCGCACGCTCCAGGAGGCCATCAACAATGCAGTGCGCCATGGCGCGGCCAGGACCATCACCGTTCGCGCACGTGACACCGCCAGCACCCTGGAGCTGTCCGTCACAGATGACGGCTGCGGCTTCGACACGCACGCCGTTCCCGCACCCGGCAAGACCCAACGCGGCCTGGCCGCGATGCGAATGCGCGCACAAAAACTGGCGGGCCAGGTCCGCATTTCCAGTGGCACACATGGAACCTGCGTGACGCTGGAGCTTCCGTTAAGACGTTGAGACGGCACCCTTCAACCGCATACACAAAACTTTGGTACGAAGCTTGAGCCGCCCTCTTCTTACGACACTCTTGTGGGCTGCGAGTCCGGCGCCTTGACCGACGCGAGCACGCGGTCGACCATCACGCCTGCCTGGCCCAGGTTATTCATCGGATCGCAGAACGAGGCCAGCTGCTTCCGTGTCACGTGCTTCTTGATTTCGGGATGCTCCGCCAACAACTCGATCAGTGGGCGCTTTTGCTTGAGCGCGTCGCGGCAAATGTCGTAGACCAGGTCGTGGGCGTATTCACGCCCGATGTAGGGGCCCAGGCCCATCATCACGGCCTCCGACATCACGAGGCCGTGGGTCATGTCGATGTTGCGGCGCATCTGCGCGGCATCGACTTCCAGACCCGCGAGGATGAACTTCGTCTGCTTGAGTGCGCCCGAGATCAGGCAAAAAATCTCGGGCATCGCCACCCATTCGATCTCCCAGGGGCCTGTGGAGCGTTCATGGTCGGCGACCATCGCGTCCATCAGCGATGCGGCCAACTGGCGCACCACGGAGATGTTGGCGTGGATGTAGAGGCAGGAGATGGGGTTGCGCTTTTGCGGCATGGTTGACGAGGAGCCGCGCCCTGGCGCGAAAGGCTCAAACACTTCGGCGACTTCGGTCTGCATCAACAGCTTCACATCCATAGCGATCTTGCCGAGCGAGCCACCGACGATGCCGAGGAAGGCGCCAACTTCGGCGAAGTTGTCGCGCACGGTGTGCCACGAAATCAGGGGCTGCCCGAGGCCGAGTTCCTTCATGAGGCCAGCCTGGGTTTCCATCGCACCTTTTTCAAGCGAGGACAGGGTGCCCGACGCGCCGCCGAACTCGCCAACCAGCACCCGCGGCTTGAGCTGCGTGAGGCGCTCGCGGTGGCGCTCGATACCTGCGAGGATGCTGGCCATCTTGTAGCCGAAGGTGATGGGCGTCGCCTGCTGCAGGTTGCTGCGGCCGATGATCGGCGTGTCGCGGTGGTCGCGCGCCAGTTTGGCGAGCGAGGCCGAGATGTCCGCGAGGTCGGCCTCGACCAGTGCGAGGCCCTCGCGTATCTGCAGCACGGCGGCCGTGTCGGTGATGTCCTGCGTAGTGGCGCCCCAGTGGCAGTATTCGCCCAGGCCATCCTTGCAATGCGCGTTGATCTGGTTGACCACGGCGATGATCGGGTAGCCGATCTGCTCGGTCTTGGCCTTGAGCTTGACCCAGTCGATCTGGCTGGGCTCGCAGTTCTTCACGATCTCTTCAGCCGCCTCGTTGGGAATGATGCCGAGGGCGCCCTGAACCTTGGCGAGCGCGCGCTCGATGTCCAGGTATTTGGCGGTGCGATTCTCGTCCGACCAGACATGCCGCATGGCGGCATCGCTGAACATGTCGCCGAAAATTTTTGAGTCGATGATGGTTGCGGACATAGCTTCTCCGTTGGGTTATGTATCTTGTGAAAAATCAGGGGTGCGTGCAGCCAGGGCCACGATACGCTCGGCTTTGAGGACAACCGGGCGATCGACCATCTTCCCGTCGAGCTGGATGGCGCCGCCGCCGGCTGCGCGCGAGGCGCTCAGGATGCGTTGTGCCCAAGCCAGCACTTCGGCGTCAGGCCGCAGCGCTCGATGCACTGCGGCAACCTGCACGGGGTGTATGCACATCTTGGCGCCGAAGCCAAGGCAGCGTGCCTGCGCCATGTCGGCGGCAACCCGGTCCGCATCAATGTCTGGCGTGACGCCAGCCACGGGCGAGGGCAAACCCGCGGCGCGTGAAGCAATAGCCAGCTGGATCGCGGCGTGCTGCAGGGCCGGGCTGTCGGCGGGAAGATCAAGGTCGGCCATGTAGTCGAGCGAGCCGAAGGCCAGGCGTGCGATGCCCGGTGCGGTGGCAAGGTCGAAGGCGGCCAGCAGGCCACGCGCTGTTTCGACCAGCGRCAACACGGCGGTACCCGCATCGAGCGAACCAAGAACGTCAGCCACCTGCCGTCTGTTTTCGCATTTCGGAAGCATGACGCAGACTGCCCGAACCTGCCGCAGGAGCTGCAGATCGTCTGCGTACCAGCCCGTGCTCGCGTCGTTGATACGGATCAGCAGCTTGCCGCGAATCTCCTCGTTGGCGGAGGGTATCCACGCTGCGATGGCTTCGCGCGCGGCAGCCTTGTCCGAGGGCGAGACTGCGTCTTCCAGGTCGATGATGACGCGGTCCGCACCCGAGGCCAGCGCCTTCGCGAATCGCTCCGGCACGTTGCCCGGCACGAACAGGTAGCTCAGCGGCACGACGGGTGACATGCTCATACAGCGCCTTCCGCGCGCAGCTGGGCAATCTGTTCGGTGCCGTAGCCGAAGTGGTTCAGGATCGCGTCGGTGTGTTGGCCCAGCGCGGGCACGGCGTCCATGCGCGGGGCGCCATGTTGCCAGGAACCGGGCGGCAGCATGGCGGGCACGGTGCCCGCCGGTGTATCGATTTCACGCCAGCGCGCGCGAGCTTGGAGTTGCGGATGTTTCCACAGCTCGCTCATGGTGTTGACTTGCGCGTTAGCGATACCGGCGGTTTCCAGCCGCTCGACAACTTGCGCGGCGGTCAGGGTGCTGAAGGCTTCAACGATGATTGACGAGAGTTCGCTCCGGGCGGCGCTGCGCTGTGCATTGCCGGCGAAACGCGGGTCACTGGCAAGCGCGGGCCGCAGCAGCACTTTTTCGCAAAACACCTTCCACTCGCGTTCGTTCTGCAGGCCCATCATCACGGTCTTGCCGTCACCGGCCAGAAACGGGCCATAGGGGTAAATGGTCGCGTGGCTGGCACCCGTTCGCGGGGGCGGCGCCGCGCCTTCAAAGGCGTAATAGAGCGGGTAGCTCATCCACTCCGACAGCGACTCGAGCATCGAGATGTCGATGCGCTGACCCTCACCGGTCTGCCGACGGTGCATGAGCGCGCCCAGGATGTTGGTGTACGCATACATGCCGGCAGCGATGTCGGCGATGGATGGACCGGCCTTGGACGGTGTGTCGGGCGTACCGGTTACCGAGACGAAACCGGCCTCGCTCTGGATCAGCAGGWCATAGGCTTTTTTGTCGCGGTAAGGGCCGTCGTCGCCATACCCCGAGATGTCGCACACGATGATGCCGGGCTTGCGCTTGGCCAACGCTTCGTACGACAGACCGAGCCGTGCTGCAGCGCCCGGCGCGAGGTTTTGCACCACGACGTCGGCCTCTTCAATGATCAGGCGCATGAGGATCTTCTGCGCCTCCTCGTGCTTGACGTCCAGCGTCAGGCTTTCCTTGGAGCGGTTGGTCCAGACGAAATGCGATGCAAGGCCCCGCACGCGACTGTCGTAGGCCCGCGCGAAATCGCCCACACCGGGGCGTTCAACCTTGATGACCCGCGCACCCATGTCGGCCAGCTGCCGTGTGGCGAAAGGCGCCGCGATGGCGTGTTCGAGCGTGACGACGGTGATGCCCTTGAGTGGTTGCATTGCGTTTCCTCAGCCCAGCGTGGCGGTGGCATCCATCGTGAGCCAGCCTTCGTGGTCACGCCCCCACAGCCGCACGCTCTTGCCGTCGGCTGAAGGCTGCCCGTGGATCGAGAACGGGTTGACGTCGAACGTGGGCCGGACCGCCTTGAACTCAAATTTCCGCACCATGGCCTCAGGCATGTGCCGACGCAACAGGTCCATGAGCAGCGTGGCGATCAAGGGGCCGTGCACGATAAGACCGGGGTAACCCTCGACCTCCGTGACGTACTTTCGGTCGTAGTGAATGCGGTGCCCATTGAACGTGAGGGCCGAGTAGCGGAACAGCAGCACGTCGTCGGCAACGATGCGGCGCACCCACGCGAATTCCGCGGGCGCTGCCTGCGGCGGCGGAGCCACG